>JAYRMB010000007.1:0-227667 GCA_041904995.1 Azonexus sp. | reverse complement strand
CCAATGATAGTGAGCACATCGCTCGCGAAAGTAGGTCACCGCCAGGCTCCCCATTCAAAAGCCCCCTCAGCACAACGCTGCAGGGGGCTTTGCCGTTCACGCCTCACAGACAACTCAGCGAAAATAATTTGCCATCAACACGAGGCCTTATCCCGCCTATGTTAGAATTCGCACCGGCGGGTCTCCCCGCATTGCAGGGTGGTGAACCTGGTCAGGTCCGGAAGGAAGCAGCCACAGCCATTGACTGCAAGTGCCGGGGGTTAGGCTCGCCATTTCCATTTTCTGCTTTGGTGTGGGGCGCATGAGTTATCAGGTTCTTGCGCGCAAGTGGCGACCGCGCAATTTTTCAACGCTTGTCGGTCAAGAGCATGTCGTCCGTGCTCTGACGCACGCGCTCTCGGAGCAGCGTTTGCACCATGCGTATCTGTTTACCGGAACGCGGGGTGTCGGCAAGACAACGATTGCCCGTATTCTGGCCAAGGCGCTGAATTGCGAAACAGGTATCACGCCTAATCCCTGCGGAAGTTGCTCGACGTGCCAGGAAATCGATGGTGGCCGTTTTGTTGATCTGCTCGAAGTCGACGCGGCAACGAATACCCGCGTCGATGAGATGCGGCAGTTGCTGGAAAATGCCGTCTATGCGCCAACCCGCGGCCGCTTCAAAGTCTATGTGATCGACGAAGTGCACATGCTCTCCACGTCTGCCTTCAACGCCATGTTGAAGACCCTGGAAGAGCCGCCGGAGCATGTCAAGTTCATTCTGGCGACGACCGATCCGCAGAAGATTCCTGTTACCGTGCTGTCGCGTTGCTTGCAGTTCAATTTGAAGCAGATGCCGGTTCCGGCGATTGCCGGGCATCTGTCGCATATCCTCGAAGCCGAAGGCATTCAGTTCGATCAGCCGGCGCTGGCGCTTATCGCGCGCTCGGCGGCGGGCAGTATGCGGGATGCCCTGTCTCTTCTGGATCAAGCCATCGCGTATGGCGCCGGCGTGGTCGATGAATCCCAAGTCCGAGCGATGCTGGGCTCGGTTGATCAGGACTTTCTGTTTGCCATCCTGGAAGCGCTGCTCGGTGGCGATGCACAGGCCTTGGTTGCAGTTGCCGCCGATATGGCAATGCGTAGCCTGTCGTTCAATTCTGCTTTGCAGGAACTCGCATCACTGCTCACGCGTTTGCAGGTTGCTCAATGCGTACCGGCGTCTTTGGAAGACGATCCGGATAAGGCTCGTTTGCAGGAGTTGGCAGCGGCATTCCCGGCGGAATTCATACAGTTGGCCTACCAAATTGCCAACATCGGGCGGCAGGAACTGGCCAGTGCCCCGGATGAATACTCCGGTTTCCTGATGACCTTGCTACGCCTGCATGCCTTCAAGCCGGCTTCCGTATCTGATGTGCTTGCCAATATCGCCGCTGTACGGCCTAAAAGAACCGAGGTCCAGGCCACGGTTCCGGCTAGCCCAGCCCCTGTTCAAGAAGCCCCAAGAGAAAAAGCCTCGGCGCGTCCTGTCGCGGAAGGTGGTGATGATTGGCATGCGATGGTCGGTGCCCTAGCAATCAGCGGTTTGGCGCGAGAGTTGGCGCAGAACTGCGAATTGAGAAGTCTGACCGAAGGGCAGTGTATTTTGCGCCTATCCCCCGGTCGTGCTCACTTGCAGATGAAGCCTTCTCCGGAAAAGTTGCAACAGGCACTATCGGACTATCTTGGTCGCGCCATCATGCTGCGTATCGAGGTTGGCGAAAATGATAGCGAAACGCCGGCGGTTGTGGCTGGGCGGCAACGCCAGCAGCGGCTCGATGCGGCGGTAAATTCAATCGAACAAGACGCATTTGTACGTGACATGATCGATTCGTGTGACGCATCGATCGTGCAGTCTTCAATCAAACCCATCGCCTAACGGAGCAAAGAACATGATGAAGGGTGGTTTGGCTGGCCTGATGAAGCAGGCCCAGATGATGCAGGAAAACATGAAGAAGGCGCAGGACCAGTTGGCGCAGGTCGAGGTCGAGGGCCAGTCGGGCGCCGGTATGGTCAAGGTCGTGATGACTTGTGCCCATGAAGTTCGTCGCGTCAGCATCGATCAGTCGGTCATGGACGACAAGGAAATGCTGGAAGACCTGGTCGCGGCGGCAGTTAACGATGCCATGCGTCGTGGCGAGGAATTGTCCAAGGAAAAGATGTCCGGCTTCACCGCCGGTTTGAACCTGCCTCCCGGGTTCAAGCTGCCGTTCTAAGTGAATCCGAGCGGGCTCGAAGCCCTGATTCAGGCGCTGCGTTGCTTGCCCGGGGTCGGGCCAAAGTCGGCGCAGCGTATGGCGTATCACCTGCTGCAAAGGGATCGGCCTGGCGCCAAGCGCCTCGGTGACGCGATCCTGCATGCACTCGAGCATGTGCGCCACTG
The DNA here is from genome assembly GCA_041904995.1 of Azonexus sp. Lineage (GTDB taxonomy): Bacteria > Pseudomonadota > Gammaproteobacteria > Burkholderiales > Rhodocyclaceae > Azonexus. Next base: position 225,266 of record JAYRMB010000007.1, on the reverse strand, counting down.
CCAGCGTTGCAATACCTTCAGCGAAACCGATATCTGTGAGCGCTGCGCTTCGCCGCGGCGCGATCCGAGTCTGTTGTGCGTGGTCGAAACGCCCGTCGATCTGAACATGATGGAGCAGACCCTGGCTTTCCCGGGGCTGTACTACGTGCTGATGGGACGCATTTCTCCCCTGGATGGTGTCGGACCGAAAGAACTGGGGCTCGATCGTCTTCTGGCCAGAGCCCTGGACGGCGAGGTCAAGGAGGTGATTCTGGCGACCAATTACACCAACGAAGGCGAAGCGACGGCACATTACATCACGGCGATGCTGAAGCCGAAGGGTATTGCAGTCACACGTATCGCACGCGGAGTTCCGGTTGGCGGAGAGCTTGAATACGTGGATCCAGGAACCTTGGCGCAGGCCTTGCGCGAGAGAAAGACCTGTTCAACGTGACAGCGGCTTTTTTCGAAGGTTCCGATGTCGTATAATTTAGTGTTTGTTTTTAATCCCATCCAATTCCTTTAGGGGTCAGCGTTATGAGCAATCAAGGAAAAGTGGACTGCGGGCGGCGGCGTCTGGTCGTTGCGACTGCAGCCGTGGGCGGGGCCGGTGCGGTTGGCGCACTTGTTCCGTTCGTCTCCAGTTTGCTTCCGTCCGAACGCGCCAAAGCGGCAGGCGCACCGGTCGAAGTCGATATCAGCAAACTCGAGCCGGGTCAGATGATGACCGTCGAGTGGCGCGGCAAGCCGGTGTGGATCATCAACCGCACCAAGGACATGCTGGACACGCTGCCCAAGTTGGCCGATGCCGTGGCCGATCCGAAGTCGGAAAAAAATCAGCAGCCGGCTTACGCACAAAACGATACCCGTTCGATCAAGCCGGAAGTCCTGGTCGTTGTCGGTATCTGTACCCACCTCGGCTGCTCCCCGTCTTCCAAGTTCAAGAAGGGTGCCGAAGAGGGTATGGGCGCCGATTGGCTGGGTGGCTTCCTGTGCCCTTGCCATGGTTCCACGTTCGACTTTGCCGGTCGCGTGTTCAAGGCCAAGCCGGCACCGACCAATCTCGAAGTTCCGCCGCACGTGTATCTCGCCGATACGCGCATTCTGATCGGCGAAGACAAGAAGGGGGCTTAACATGGCTGGTGGCACTTACGAAAAGTACAAGTCCGACGGCTCGATCGGCGGCAATCTCCTGGAGTGGTTCGACGCCCGTTTCCCGGCGACCTCCATGTGGAAGGGGCATTTGTCCGAGTACTACGCTCCGAAGAACTTCAACTTCTGGTATTTCTTCGGTTCGCTGGCCCTGCTGGTTCTGGTCATCCAGATCGTCACCGGCATCTTCCTGGTCATGCACTACAAACCGGATGCAGCGATCAACGCCAATGGCGTGCCGGTCGCCTTTGCTTCCGTCGAGTACATCATGCGCGACGTGCCGGGTGGCTGGATCATCCGTTACATGCACTCGACCGGCGCTTCGGCCTTCTTCATCGTGGTTTACCTGCATATGTTCCGTGGCCTGCTCTACGGTTCCTATCGCAAGCCGCGTGAACTGACCTGGCTGTTCGGCGTTGGCATCTTCCTGGTGCTGATGGGCGAAGCCTTCTTCGGTTATCTGCTTCCGTGGGGCCAGATGTCCTTCTGGGGCGCCCAGGTGATCGTTAACCTGTTCTCGGCCATCCCGATCATCGGACCGGATCTCTCCATCGTCATCCGCGGCGACTTCGTCGTGGGCGATGCGACCCTGAACCGTTTCTTCTCCTTCCACGTCATCGCTTTCCCGCTCGTTCTGCTGGGTCTGGTTGCCGCGCACGTTCTGGCGCTGCACGAAACCGGCTCGAACAACCCGGACGGTATCGAAATCAAGGCGAACAAGGACGAAAACGGTATTCCGCGCGACGGCATCCCGTTCCATCCGTACTACACGGTCAAGGACATCGTCGGTGTCGTGGTCTTTCTGATGGTCTTCTCCGCGGTGCTCTTCTTTGCACCGGAAGGCGGCGGCTATTTCCTGGAAACCCCGAACTTCTACCCGGCTGACCCGCTGAAGACCCCGCCGCACATTGCGCCGGTCTGGTACTTCACGCCGTTCTACTCGATCCTGCGTGCGGTCACCTATCCGCTGTTCGGTCTCGATGCCAAGTTCTGGGGCGTCGTTGCCATGGGCGCTTCGGTGGTGATCTTCGCCTTCCTGCCCTGGCTGGATCGCAGCCCGGTCAAGTCGATCCGCTATCGCGGCCCGATCTACAAGACCCTGCTGACCATCTTCGTCGTCTGCTTCATCGTCCTTGGCTATCTGGGTACCCTGTCCCCGTCGCCGATGGGTGAACTGGTTTCGCAGATTTGTTCGGTGTTCTATTTCGGTTTCTTCCTTGGCATGCCGTGGTGGTCCCGGATGGACAAGTTCAGCCCGGTTCCCGACCGCGTGACGTTCAAGTGAGAGGATGCCTAAAATGAAAAAATTCCTTATCGCATTGCTCTTCGCACCGATGCTGGCATTCGCCAGCGGCGGCAACGTGCACCTCGACAAGTGGCCGGGTTCGGTCAGCGACAAGGCGGCACTGCAAAATGGTGCCAAGCTGTTCGTCAATTACTGCCTGAACTGCCACGGTGCTTCCTACATGCGCTACAAGAACCTGCTCGACCTCGGTCTGACCGAGCAGCAGGTCAAGGACAACCTGATGTTCACCTCCGACAAGATCGGTGGCCTGATGGCTGTCGCGGCGCGTGCCGATGAGCAGAAGCTGTGGTTCGGCGCGACCCCGCCGGATCTGACCATCATCGCCCGTGCCCGTGGCGATGCCGGTGCGCCGAAGGCTGGTGCCGACTGGCTCTACACCTACCTGCGTTCCTTCTACCGCGACGAAAAGCGTCCGACTGGCTGGAACAACGTGGTGTTCGAAAACGTCGGCATGCCGCATATCCTGTACGGTCTGCAAGGCCAGCAAGTGCTGAATCACGAAACGCACAAGCTGGAACTGGCTGTGCCGGGCACCATGGCTCCGGCCGAATTCGACAAGGCGGTTTCCGACCTCGTCGGCTTCATGGTCTGGATGGGCGAGCCGCAGCAAGAGTTCCGTCAGACTCTGGGCTTCCTGGTACTGGCCTTCCTGGCAGTCCTCTTCGTCGTGGCCTACGCCCTGAAGAAGGAATACTGGAAAGACATTCACTGATCCTTTAAGGATCGGCTAACGGCATCGCGGGTTTGGCTTCGGCCGGCCCCCGATGCCGAATCTCATTTTGAGGGTGACCATCTATGATGAATCTTTACTCGGGTACCACCTGTCCCTTCAGCCATCGCTGCCGTATTGTCCTGTTCGAAAAGGGCATGGATTTTCAGGTGATCGATGTCGATATGTTCAACAAGCCGGAAGAAATGGCTGCGATCAACCCGCACAACCGCGTGCCGGTGCTGGTCGAGCGCGATCTGGTCCTGTTCGAACCGAACATCATCAACGAATACATCGACGAGCGCTTCCCGCATCCGCAACTGATGCCGGCTGATCCGATCATGCGCGCCCGTGCCCGCCAGTTGCTGGTTGGCATGGAACGCGAAATCTTCTCGCACATGGAAGTGATCGAGAAGAACGCCAAGGCTGCCGACAAGGCCCGCCAGGAAATCAAGGCCCGCCTGACCGAAATCGTTCCGATCTTCAGCAAGCAGAAGTTCATGCTGGGCGACGAGTTCTCCATGCTCGACGTGGCCATTGCCCCGTTGCTGTGGCGTCTCGACCACTATGGCATCGACCTCGGCAAGGCGGCCGCACCGCTGATGAAGTACGCCGAGCGTATCTTCAGCCGCCAGGGCTTCATCGACGCCCTGACGCCGTCCGAAAAGGCGATGCGCAAGTAAGGATGGAACTGCCTTCCACCAAGCCCTACCTGCTGCGCGCCATCTGGGAATGGTGCTGCGATAACGGCTACACACCGTATATCGCAGTCCAGGTCGATGGTCGCACGCAGGTGCCGCGCGAATTCGTGCGCGACGGGCAGATCGTGCTCAATGTCGGCCCCGACGCGACCAACAAGCTGCAGATGGGCAACGAACTGATCGAGTTCCAGGCCCGTTTCGGCGGCATCGCCCGCGAACTGTCGGTGCCGATCGAGCAGGTCTCCGCCATCTATGCCCGTGAAAACGGCGCCGGCATGGCCTTCGAGGTCGGTTCGGAAGGTGTCTTTGCCGAGGGCGATCTGCCCGAAGCCGTGCCCGAAGAAATCGCCGGTGATGAACCGCCGGAGCCGCCCCGCCCAGAAGGAGGGCGTCCGAAGCTGCAGCGCATCAAATAAGTTCGGATGCTGCGGTGCACGCACCAAAAAAGGGAAATTCCCATGTGGAATTTCCCTTTTGTTTTTCTAAGTTCATGATTTTTAAGCGTGGCATGTGTGTTGCTAAAAGGGTGCGCGGAAGGAAAATCATGAAAACTGAAATCAAATCCACCTGTTGCTACTGCGGCGTCGGCTGCGGCGTGCTGATCGAAACCGAGGACGGCAAGATCACAGGCCTGCGCGGCGACCCTGAGCATCCGGCCAATCGCGGTCGTTTGTGCACCAAGGGTGCAACGCTCAATCAGACCGCCGACGATACCTATCGTCTGATACAGCCCGAAGTCCGAGCCAAGCGCGGCGAGAAGGGCGATACAGTCAGTTGGGACAAGGCGCTCGACCACGTTGTCGAGCGTTTCGCCGACATCATCGAGCAGCACGGCCCGGACGCCGTGGCTTTCTACATCTCCGGCCAGCTGATGACCGAGGACTACTACGTCTTCAACAAGCTGGCCAAGGGCCTGATCGGCACCAACAACGTCGATACCAATTCCCGCCTGTGCATGTCGTCGGCCGTCGCCGGCTACAAGCAGACGCTCGGTGCCGATGCGCCGCCGTGCAGTTACGAGGACATCCTGCAGGCCAAGATGATCTTCATCGCCGGCGCCAACCCGGCCGTGGCTCACCCTATCGTCTTCCGTTACATCGAGGATGCCAAGGCGGCCAATCCCGACCTGAAGATCGTCGTCGCCGATCCGCGCCGCTCGGAAACGGCGGAAATCGCTGATCTGCACCTGCCGCTGCAACCGGGCAGCGATATCGCGCTGTTCAACGGCATGCTGCACGTATTGATCGCCGACGGGCTGGTTGACCGCGATTACATCGACGCCCATACCACCGGCTTCGACGCCCTGTACGAGATCGTCCGCGGCTACACGCCGGAAGTGACCAGTGCGCTGACGGGGCTGTCTCCAGACGCCGTCGTCCAGGCCGCCCGCTGGTTCGGCCAGAGCCCGGCCTCGCTGTCGCTCTACTGTCAGGGCCTCAACCAGTCGGCCCACGGTACCCACAACAACGCCGGCATCATCCACCTGCATCTGGCCACCGGCCAGATCGGCAAGCCGGGAGCTGGTCCCTTCTCGCTGACCGGTCAGCCGAATGCCATGGGTGGGCGCGAAGTTGGCGGCCTGTCCAACCTGCTGTCCGCCCACCGCGATTTGGCCAATCCGGAACATCGCGCCGAGGTCGCCAAACTGTGGGGCATTCCCTCGGTGCCGGAAAAACCCGGCAAGTCTGCGGTGGACCTGTTCGATGCGCTGAAAACCGGCGAGATCAAGGCCGTGTGGATCGCCTGCACCAACCCGGCCCAATCGCTGCCGAACCAGGCAGCCGTGCGCGCTGGTCTGGCCAACGCCGAATACGTCGTGTTGCAGGAAGCTTATGCCAACACCGACACCGCCGACTACGCCGACCTCCTGCTGCCGGCCAGCGGCTGGGGCGAGAAGCACGGCACGGTGACCAATTCCGAGCGCTGCATCACCCGTGTGCAGCCAGCCGTGCAGCCGCCGGGTGCAGCCCGTCACGATTGGGATATTGTCGTCGATTTCGCCCGTCGCCTCGGCAAGCGCCTGGGCAATGCCGCGACCGACACGCTCTTCCCGTACGACGGCCTGGAATCCATCTTCAACGAGCACCGTGAATCGACCCGTGGGCGCGATCTCGACATCACCGGCCTGAGCTACGCCCTGCTGGAAAAGGCCGGCCCGCAGCAATGGCCCTTCCCCGAGGGCGCCAGCCGCGGCAAGGTCCGCCTGTACGAAGATGGAAAGTATCCGACTGCCGACGGCAAGGCACGCTTTGTGGCCATCGAGCATCGCCCGACGGCCGACGTGCCGGAACCGGCGCTTCCGATCAGTCTGCTCTCCGGGCGTATGCGCGACCATTGGCACGGCATGAGCCGGACTGGCACGGTGCCGCGTCTGTTCAATCTTGAAGATGAGCCGCTGCTCGCCATGCACCCGTGCGACATGCGGCATCGTGGCCTGCAAAGTGGAGACTTGGCGATGGTGACCAATGGCCGTGGTGAGATGATCGTGCGCGTCGAAGACCGTGCCGGGCTGGTCAAGGGCAGGGCCTGGATGCCGATGCACTGGGGTAACCAGTTCATGAACACGCCGGGCGTCAATGCCCTGGCCTGCGACGCCACCGACCCGTATTCCAAGCAGCCGGAACTCAAGCACGCCGCGGTGCAGATCGCCCGCATGGACCTGCCTTACCCGCTCGCCGTCATCCGCCGTTGCGTCGGGCAAAGCGAAGCGCTGGCCTTGCTCGAACGGGCGCGTGACCTGCTGGAGGATTTTCCCTACGCCAACGTCGGCCTCTATGGCCGCAAGTCGCCGCTGGTTGTTTTTCGCGCCGCAACACCGCAAGCCATTCCGACCGCCACCATCGAAGCACTCGACGAGTTGTTCGGACTCGATAGCGAGGAGGGCGCCATCGTTTATGCCGACGCCACGCGCAGCATCAGCAAGAAGGCCATCGTGCGCGAAGGCCGTCTGTTCGGCGTGCGCCTGGCCGGCGAAGTGCTGGCCCAGACCTGGCTGAAGCAGGCCATGGCCGAAGATGAGCTCGACGCCTCGCTGGTCCGCTTCGCTTTGGCGCCGACGGCCAAGCCGCCGGTCACCATGGCGCCGCGCAATATCGTTTGCAAGTGCGCCGACGTCAGCGACACGCAGATCGCGGCCGAATTGGCGCAGGGCGCCGACCTGCCCAAGCTGCAGGACAAGCTCAAGTGCGGGACCTTTTGCGGTTCCTGCGTTCCGGAGATCAAGCGCATGGTGGCAGAATACGCGACCACACACGCGGCGGCCGCCTGAGCCGACAGCGAGGAGACAAAATGAGCTACGGACAATTCATCAAGGAAATCGGCCGCGGCCCGCAAGGGGCGCGCGACCTGCCGCTGGAAGACGCGCGCCAGCTCTACGCGGCGATGCTCGACGGCGGCGTGCCCGACCTCGAAATGGGCGCCATCATCCTCGGCCTGCGCGTCAAGGGTGAGTCGCTCGACGAAATGCTCGGCTTCCTCGAAGCCATCGACGAGCGTGTGCATCGCCTCGACATGCCGCACGGCCGCGTCCGCCCAGTGGTGCTGCCGACCTACAACGGCGCCCGCAAGGAAGCCAACCTGACGCCGCTGCTGGCCTTGCTGCTGCAACGCTTCGGCATTCCGGTCGTGGTGCATGGTCTGCTCGAAGGCTTCGGCCGCGTCACCTCCGGACTGATTTTCCGCGAACTCGGTATCATGCCGGCCACCTCGTCGACCCAGGCGCAAGCCCAGCTCGACGAAAAGGGCCTGGCCTTCGTGCCGCTCACCGCGCTCTGCCCCGGCGTGCATCAACTGCTCTCGTTGCGCAGCCGCATGGGCGTGCGCAACAGCGCGCACAGCCTGGTCAAGATGCTCAACCCCTTCGCCGGCCAGCCGGTGCTCGTTTCGCCGGCGACGCACCCGGATTTCATCGACCTGATGCGCGACATCCTCGTTGCCCGCGGCGAAAACGGCCTCTTGCTGCGCGGTACGGAAGGCGAGCCCTTCGCCAACCCGAAACGCCGCCCGCGCCTGGAATACATCCACGACGGCGCGGTCGATGTGCTGTTCGAAGCCGAGCACGAAAGCCTGCGCGCCATCCCCAATTTGCCCGAGGCCGCCGATGCAGCGAGTACCGCACGCTGGATCAATCGTGTGCTCGACAAGCAGCTGCCGCTGCCCAAGCCGCTGGCCAACCAGCTGGCCTGCTGTCTCTACGCCAGCGGTTATGCAGAGGATTTCAATCAGGCCAAGGCCATCGTCGCGGTCGAACTGACCGGCATGGCCACCGGCGGCAACTGAAATGGCTGCACCGCTCTGGCGAGCGGTGCACGCATCTGGTGCATCGCTGCTGCGGTGCACTGGCCAAAATGTCAAAAAATCAATGAATTAAGTTGTTGGCACACGGATTGCATTGAGTGATCCAGATGCAGCGAATCAACCGCCAACGGGGGCGGTCCGATGGCAACGACGTCATGCGCTGAAAACGAATTTTGCACCGGCTGGTGCGCGCAACGTTGGAGTGAATCATGAGCAAACCCCGTCTCGTCCTTATCGGTAATGGCATGGCCGGTGTCCGCACCGTCGAAGAGCTGTTGAAGATCAAGCCCGATCATTACGACATCACCATCTTCGGCGCCGAACCCCATCCGAACTACAACCGCATCCTGCTCTCGCCGGTGCTGGCCGGCGAAATGCAGGTCAAGGACATCATCCTCAACGAGCTCGACTGGTACGCCGAGAACAACATCAAGCTGCACACCGGCAAGCAGATCAAGACCATCGACCGCGTCAAGCGCAAGGTGATCGCCGAGGACGGCACCGAGGAAGAATACGACCGCCTGCTCATCGCCACCGGCTCGACGCCGTTCATGCTGCCGATTCCCGGCAACGACCTGCCGGGCGTCATCGGCTACCGCGACATCAAGGACACCGACGAGATGATCGATGCGGCGACCAAGCACAAGCACGCCGTGGTCATCGGCGGCGGCCTGCTCGGCCTGGAGGCCGCCAACGGCCTCAAGCTGCGCGGCATGGACGTCACCGTCGTGCATATCGGCCCCTGGCTGCTCGAGCGCCAGCTCGACGAAGTCGCCGGCAAGATGTTGCAGAAGTCGCTCGAAGACAAGGGCCTCAAGTTCCTGCTGCAGAAGCACACCGAGGCGCTGATTCAGGGCGAATCCGGCCGTGTCGCCGCCATCCGCTTCAAGGACGGCATGCAAATTCCGGCCGACCTCGTCGTCATGGCCGCCGGCATCCGCCCGAACTACGCGCTGGCCGAAAAGTCCGGCATCTACTGCAACCGCGGCATCGTGGTGAACGACACCATGCAGACCTACGATCCGAAGGTCTACGCTGTTGGCGAATGCGTCAGCCACCGCGGCATCGCCTACGGCCTGGTCGCCCCGCTCTTCGAGCAGGCCAAGGTCGCCGCCAACCATCTGGCCGGCTACGGCATCGGCCGCTATACCGGCTCAGTGACCTCGACCAAGCTCAAGGTCACCGGCATCGACCTCTTCTCGGCCGGCGAATTCATGGGCGGCGAAGGCTACGAGGAAATCGTCCTGAACGACCCGTACGGCGGCGTCTACAAGAAGCTGGTGATCAAGGACAACAAGCTGGTCGGCGGCGTCATGTACGGCGACACGGCCGACGGCCCGTGGTACTTCCAGCTGCTCAAGGACGGCCGCGACATCCACGACATGCGCGACTCGCTGATCTTCGGCCAGAACCTGGTCGGCGACGTCGGCCACGCCGGCAACAGCAAGGCGGCCGAAATGGCCGATAGCGCCGAAGTCTGCGGCTGCAACGGCGTGACCAAGGGCACCATCGTCAAGGCGATCAAGGAAAAGGGCCTCTTTACTCTCGACGAGGTCAAGAAGCACACCAAGGCCGCGTCATCCTGCGGCTCCTGTGCCGGCCTGGTCGAGCAGATCCTGGCTTCCACCATCGGCGGCGCCTACACCCCGGCGGCGCTCGACACCAAGCCCATCTGCGGCTGTACCGAGCATTCGCACAAGACCGTGCGCGAAGCCATCTTTGGCCAGCACCTGACCAGCAAGGAAGCCGTCTTCAAGGCGCTGGAGTGGAAGAACCCGAACGGCTGCGAAAAGTGCCGCCCGGCCATCAACTACTACCTGATCTCCTCCTGGCCGCACGAAGCCAAGGACGATCCGCAATCGCGCTTCATCAATGAGCGCGCCCACGCCAATATCCAGAAGGATGGCACCTATTCCGTCGTGCCGCGCATGTGGGGCGGCCTGACCACGCCGGCCGAACTGCGCGCCATCGCCGACGCCGCCGAGAAGTACAACGTGCCCACCGTCAAGGTGACCGGCGGCCAGCGTATCGACCTGCTCGGCGTCAAGAAGGAAGACCTGCCGCGCATGTGGGCCGACCTCAACGCCGCCGGCATGGTCTCCGGCCACGCCTACGGCAAGTCGATCCGCACCGTGAAAACCTGCGTCGGTGCCGAGCACTGCCGCTTCGGCACCCAGCTGGCCATGGACATGGGCGTCAAGCTGGAAAAGATGCTGTTCGACATGTACGCCCCGCACAAGGTCAAGCTGGCCGTCTCCGGCTGCCCGCGCAACTGCGCCGAAGCCGGCATCAAGGACGTTGGCGTGATCGGTGTCGATTCCGGCTACGAGCTGTACATCGGCGGCAACGGCGGCATCAAGACCGAAGTCGCCCAGTTCCTGTGCAAGGTGAAGACCGACGAGGAAGTCATGGAATACTCCGGCGCCTTCCTGCAACTCTACCGCGAAGAAGGCTGGTACCTGGAGCGCACCTGCCACTACATGGAGCGCGTCGGCCTCGACTACATCAAGAGCAAGATTCTCGAAGACGAAGAAGGGCGCAAGGCCTACTACCAGCGCCTGCTCGACGCGCTGAAGGACGCCAAGGACCCGTGGGCCACCTCGCGCGAAGAACAGCCGATCAAGCAATTCATCCCGATCAAGCTCGAAGCCTGATTACAACGATTACGAGAGAACAACCATGAGCAACTGGAAACTGATCTGCAAGCTGGACGACATCCCGCAACTCGGCTCGCGCGTCGTCGAACGCGCCAGCGGCGGCGACATCGCCATCTTCCGCACCTCCGAAGACGAAGTCTTCGCCCTGCACGACAAGTGCCCGCACAAGAACGGCCCGCTGTCGCAAGGCATCGTGCACGGCAAGAAAGTCACCTGCCCGTTGCATGGCTGGAACATCGGCCTCGAAGACGGCCACGCCGTCGCGCCCGATGTCGGCTCGTGCAGCAAGTTCGAAGTGAAGGTCGAGGGCGGCGAAGTTTTCCTGGCCGTGTGAGCTTGCCCTGAAACAGCCTCTATTGGTCTGCCGCGGTCACTGCTGCGGTGCACTGGCCAAAAAGGGCAAAAAATGAAAATGGCGCCGATGATCCGGCGCCATTTTTTTGGGGGTTAAGGGGAGGATACGATTGGCTTTTCAGGGGCTAATTGTCTCTGACCCCTTGGGTTGTTAGTTATTCTGAAAAGCTCGGTTTTATGGGGGGCTTAGGTGGCATCCGGATAGGCCGAGAGAAGTTGATGGGCTTTCTCAATCAGCGTGTTCGCATCGGATGTTGCCTCGCATTCAGGTGATGGAAACAGCATGATGCCCAGATAGTGCTCAAGATGAAGAGTCAGAATTGACTCTCTAACTTTTAAGTCCCAGTAGCGCTGATCAAGGCCATCAAGCTTCTCCAGCCATGAACCATCGAGACCTCGTCGCAATATCTCGCCAATTTCCTTAAACAAAGCACCATCGGAAACATCTGATATATGCAGTTCAAGGCGATCGGATACTGTGCGTAGTCTTAAGCCGAGCATGTATTTATGAGTAAACGATAGTGACAATTAAAAAATAGAGGATCAGCGTCCATCCCAAAGCCTCAATCACTGAAAATTTAAAGCGTTTTTTTTCAGAGCTATTGGCCGCGATTGTCGGCTGCTGTAGTGGTGAAGCTATCGGTTCCGGCCATACGAATGATGCATTGGGGTCTATAGGGGGCCAAGCTTCGAAAGGATATGCTCCCAAATCGAATTCGCAGCCAGTGATGCGATCTAGTTCTCCCTGAATAAGCTCCAGGCCTGAATCTCCAGGAACTGCTGCGTCATTGCCGTTAATATAAAAATATCCGTTGGTTTCTTTTGCAAGAATTGCTACGGTGAGTGCCTGCGCAAAATAACTGGCAGTCGAGCGTCCTGCCGCAGTACGCGTACAGACCTCGTACGCATACTGCTTTACTTTCTTCGGTGGCCATCCAGCGCTCTTCGCACCCCTTTTCCCAACGCTGTATCCAAAACCCAATAGCAGTGGCACGCCTGCACAGATGCGCCCGATTCGAGGTGGTGTTTCAATGAAAGAGATGTAAAGACAACCGCTTGGATTTGATTCAAGCAAACGCATCCCCGGATGAATAACGGCGGAAAATCCCAGATTTTTAAACCCCTGAATCACTCGCGACTCTAGGTCTTGAGTGTCAGGGCCTAGAAAGCCGTAGATATCGATACTCATTGATACGCCTCATAATCAAAGGGTCAGAGTCGTTTCGTTTTAGAAACGACTTTGGGCAAAACAAGGTCATGGAAGCGAAGCGGATTTTTAATGGTAATCCTCTTCCAATTGATGCCGAACGGCCAGAATGGTGACGGTTTTCTCGTCGTCGATTTCAAACAGGGCCACGTAGCCGGTAGCGCCGAACGGAATGATTAGTTCGCGCAAAAATGGGGTGTCCGACCTGGCTTTCCGGTAGCTGAACGGTGTGATTTCGAGGTGGCGGATGCCGTTCTTGATGGCTTCAAGTGCGCGCTCAGCCAATGACCAGTCCGGCGGCTCCTTGTTCAGGATGAATTCGTAGAGTCTGACCAGGTCGGCTTCGGCGCTTTGGGTAAAACGAACCCGATAGCTCACTGGCCTGCCTTGGCGCTGGCGAGCATTTGCTCAAGGCGTCCGATCACCGCGTCGGCGCTGACGTATTCGTTACGCTGGCGAGCCTCGTCGCGGGAGCGCAGGCCGCGGGCAATGAATTCCTGGTGGGTTTGCCGCCGGCTGATGCTTTCGCGTATCGATTGCTCGACGAAGCTGGACAGGGTTTCTCCTTCCTGCAGCATTTGTTCGGCCGCTTGCCGGAGTTCTGGGGTAACGCGTACCGAGGGGAAGGTTGCAGTTTTCATGGGGATTCCTTTGAATTGCATTTGCGATGCAATTCTCTGCCGAGCGGAGTCGCTTGGCAAGTCATCGACTAGCGATTAGTGCACCGAAATGGCGATTCGTGCGCTCCCATGGTGCATTGCATGATAGTTAAAAAGAACTAGTTCTTTTTAATAAAACCAATAAAAATCATCTGGTTATTTTTCTGGCACGCGGGTTGCTCATAGAGGATCAACTCGCGCATTACCCGGCAAGGGCGTCGGGCGGTGATAACGGTTTCACGTGCGCACCCCAATTGGATGGCTTTCGGCCGTCTCCCGATTTTTCAGCCCTTTACGAGTCAATATCATGGACAAGAAATCCTTCCTTCAGGCGGGGCATACGCCGACCTTGCTGGCCGCCTTCCTCTATTTCGACCTGGCCTTCATGGTCTGGGTGCTCCTCGGGCCGCTCGGGGTCGGCATCGCCAAGGACCTCGGCCTGTCGCATGCCGAAAAGGGCCTGATGGTCGCCACGCCGGTGCTGGCCGGCGCGCTGCTGCGCATCGTCATGGGCATTCTGGTCGATCGCCTGTCGCCCAAGAAGGCGGCGATCATCGGCCAGATCGTCGTGCTCGGCGCGCTGACTTACGCCTGGCTGGTTGGCGTGCATAGCTACAGCGAAGTGCTGATCCTCGGCATCTTCCTCGGCGTTGCCGGTTCTTCGTTCGCTGCCGCGCTGCCGCTGGCTTCGCGCTGGTATCCGGCCGAGCATCAGGGCACCGCGATGGGTATTGCCGGCGCCGGCAACTCGGGCACCGCGCTGGCCGCGCTATTCGCGCCGGGCCTGGCTGCCGCCTTCGGCTGGACCAACGTGTTTGGCATTGTGCTGATCCCGCTGTCCATCGTCTTCGTCGTCTTCCTGGTCATGGCCAAGGATGCGCCGGATGCGCCGCCGCCCAAGACGATGGCCGAGTACCTGAAGGTGCTGAAGGATAAGGATGCCTGGTGGTTCATGTTCTTCTACTCGGTGACCTTCGGCGGCTTCGTCGGCCTGGCTTCCTCGCTGGTCATCTACTTCAACACGCAATACGGCCTCGACCCCAAGATGGCGGGGTTCTTCACCGCCGGCTGCGTCTTCGCCGGTTCGCTGGTCCGCCCCATCGGCGGCAACGTGGCCGACCGCATCGGCGGCGTCAAGTCGCTGTCCGTGATGTACGTGTTCGCCGCCATTTTCCTGGCCATCGTCAGCTTCGGCCTGCCGGAAGCCTGGATGGCGCTGGTCGTCTTCGTCTGCGCCATGCTGTCGCTCGGCATGGGCAACGGCGCGGTGTTCCAGCTAGTGCCGCAGCGCTTCAAGAAGGAAATCGGCGTGATGACCGGCCTGGTCGGCATGGCCGGCGGCGTCGGCGGCTTCTACCTGGCTTCCAGCCTCGGCTACTCCAAGCAGATGACCGGCAGCTACCAGATGGGCTTCCTGATTTTCGCCGCGCTCGCTGTGCTGGCGCTGGTCGGCCTGACCGGCGTCAAGACCCGCTGGCGCACCACCTGGGGTGCCAGCCACCTGACGGCGGCCAAGATCTGATTTAGAGTTCCAAGGAAGCGCGGATCGATTCAGCAATGTCATTCCCGCGCAAGCGGGAATCCAGAAAATCAAGGAACTGGATCCCCGCTTGCGCGGGGATGACGATTGAAGCGTCGTCTTCTTAGCCAAAGCCAAGACGGGGAGCGCAGGCTCCCCGATTTTTCGGGGAAGAACATGCCATTACAGGTTGTCGTCGGCCACGCTTCGCTGACCGGACCGCGCGAGCGCAACGAGGATTATTGCGGGATCGCCACGCCGGCTGGGCTGGAGCTCGACAACAAGGGCATGATCGCCGCCGTGGCCGATGGCATCGGCGGCCACAAGGGCGGGCGCGAGGCGGCGGAATACACCGTGCGCGGCCTGCTTGCCGACTACTACGCGACGCCGGATACCTGGTCGATTCCGCGCGCGGTCGAAACGGTGTGCACGGCGCTCAACCGCTGGGTCATCGCCGAGGGCAGCCGCAACGCCGAGCTGACCGGCATGGCGACGACGCTGTCGGCGTTGGTGCTGCGCGGCACGCGCTACTACACGGCGCACATTGGCGACAGCCGGATCTACCGCTTGCAGGGTGGGCAATTCCAGCAGCTGACGGTCGATCACACCTGGGAGCACCCGGAGCTGAACAACGTGCTGTCGCGCGCCATCGGCCTCGACCCGCGCGTGCTGCTCGACTTCGCCGATGGCGATCTTGCAGTGCACGACCGTTTTTTGCTGATTTCCGACGGCGTCTATGGCGTGCTGCCCGACGCCCTGATGGCCGAGGTGCTGCTCGATCACCCCGAGCCACAGGCGGCGGCTGCCGCGCTGACCAGCCTGGCGGTGGCGCAGGGCGGGCACGACAACGCCACGGCCGTGGTCGTCGATGTGCTGGCGCTGCCCACGGCCAACCTGCGCGACAGCCTGGAGAGCGAAGCGCACCTGCCGGTGCCGCGCAAGTTCAAGGTCGGCGAGGAAGTCGACGGGCTGGTGATCGAGGACATCCTGCACGATGCGCGCGAAACGCTGCTTTACCGCGTGCGCAACCGGCGCAATGGCCAGCAGCTCGTGCTCAAAACCCTGCAACCGACGTTGGAAGGCGACGCGCCGGCCATCGCCGGCCTGCTGATGGAAGCCTGGCGCGCCCGCCGGGCGATTTCGCCGTGCTTCCCGCAGATCGTGCCGCACGAGCAGCGCAGTTGCCTCTACTACCTGATGACCTGGCATGCGGGGGCGACCTTGCAGGCGCGGCTCGATGCCGACCAGCATTTCCCCGTGGGCGATGTCGTGCGCCTCGGCGTCGCGCTGCTCAAGGGCATCGCCACGCTGCACCGGCTCGATATCCTGCACCGCGACATCAAGACCGATAACCTGCACCTCGGCCAGGATGGCGTGCTGCGCATCCTCGACCTCGGCGTCGCGCTGAGTCTGGCCGAACTGAAACCGGGCGAAGTGCCCGGCCCGGCCGGCACGCCGTCCTACATGGCGCCCGAGCTGTTCGAAGGCGCTGCGCCGGAGAAGGGCTTCGACCTCTACAGCGCCGGCGTCGTGCTCTACCATCTGCTGACGCGCAAGTATCCCTACGGCGAGATCGAGCCCTTCCAGAAGCCGAAGTTCGCCGAGCCCGAACGCCCGACCCGCTGGCGCACCGAAATCCCCGGCTGGCTGGAAAACATCCTGCTCAAGGCCGTGGCCCGCGAAGCCAAGGACCGCTTCGAAACGGCCGAGGAGTTTCTGCTCGCGCTGGAGCGCGGCGCCACGCGCCCGATCTCGGCACCGCGTCGGCAGCCGCTGGCCGAACGCAATCCGTTGAAGTTCTGGAAGCTGGTTGCGGCGGGGTCGCTGGCGCTGAATTTGATTCTGTTGCTGCTGTTATTGCATTAACAGGGCACTGCTGCGGTGCACGGGCGGAAAGGGCGAAAAACCGGGGTGGGCTTTGTTGGGGAAGATGCGGGCTTTGCGGTTGGCGGGGCGCTTTGTTGCGGAGGGTGAGAGAGTGGCAGAGTTCGTTTTCGACCGCTTGTAGCGCAGGCAAACCCCTCCCCAACCCTCCCCTTCTCAGGGGAGGGAGGAGTGGTCGAGCCACCGTTGGCTGGCTCCTCCCCTGACAAGGGGAGGTTGGGAGGGGTTTCGCGGCAGAAGCTTTGCCTCAGAGTCCCTTCAGAAGGACGCCCCGGCAAATAACCGCCAGCCCCTTACGGCCGTTCACCCGCCGCCAGACGCCGCTCAATGTCATCCAACACCGGCAGCAAATCAGCCACGCTGTCGATCACGTAATGTGCGCCGGCGGCCAGGTGTTCGGCGCGGACGCGTTGGCGGATGGCGTCGAGTTCGGCCGGCGAGGCGGCGGCGAAGGCGGCGGGCGTCAATCCGGCCGGGGCGCCGGAGAGAGCCAGGCCGACGGTCCACATGCCAGCGTTGCGGCCTTCTTCGATGCCGGGGCGGGTATCGTCGACTTTGACGCAGCGGCGCACGTCGGGAATGGCCAGGGCGAGCAGGTTGGCCAGCGCCATGTAGGCGCCGGGGCGGCCGCCAGCCGGCAGTTCGTCGCCGGCCACGGCATGGTCGACGACGATGCCGGCGGCTTTGGCCAAGGGCAGCACGACTTCCATGACCTGACGCGGATAGCCCGAGCAGGAGCCAATTTTCAGCCCGCGCTGGCGCAGCGCGGCGAGGGTGTCGATGGCGCCGGGAATGGGGGCGGAGTATTCGCCGACCTTGGCGATCTGCATCGGCATGAAGCGTTCGTAGATTTCGTCGATGTCGGCTTCGCTCGACGGGCGGCCGAACTTGGCCTGCCATTGCTGCTGGATTTCCGGCAGGGCGAGCAGCGACTGGATGTGGTGGCGCTTGGACAGCCCCATCGGGCCGCTGGCCTGGGCCAGGCTGACGGTGATGCCGAAGGTGGCGAAGGCGTCGACGAAAATCTGGGTCGGGGCGAGGGAGCCGAAATCGACCAGGGTGCCGGCCCAATCGAAGATCACTGCGGCGAGTTGCTTGTCGGACATGTTGTCTCCGGGAAAATAGTGGGGTCAGCCCGAGCGCTTTTTCGCCCGGGTGGCGGCGCAGGCGTTGAGGAATTCAGGCGAGAAGGGATCGAATTGGCCGGCCCGCGCCGGGGCGAAGCCGGCGGCGAGATCGGCCGGCAGGAAGCCGGGGCGGT
This sequence comes from Azonexus sp., assembly GCA_041904995.1. Taxonomy (GTDB): domain Bacteria; phylum Pseudomonadota; class Gammaproteobacteria; order Burkholderiales; family Rhodocyclaceae; genus Azonexus. The sequence continues at coordinate 207,582 of JAYRMB010000007.1, read as the reverse complement.
CACACACCAGGTCGGCGATGTAACGCCCGACGCCGCCGGAAAAGGCGATGCCATTACCGTTGCAGCCGGTGGCGACGAATAGCCCGCCAATGTCGGGATGGCGGCCGAGGATCAGGCGGCCGTCTGGCGTGTAGTTGCTTGGGCCGGTGATGTAGTGGGCGATGCCCAGGCTTTCCAGCTTGGGGAAATAGGGCAGCAGATAGTCGGCGCCTTCGGCCAGGTTGTTCCAGCCTTCGGCATCGTCCGGGTCGAAGACGAAGCCGGCGAGGTCGGCCGGCAGCGCGCGCGGGTCGGCGGCGACCGGCGTCTTCTCGCGCACGCCGAAAAGCAGGGCGCCGACTTCCGGTCGGGCGTAGGCGCGGATTTCCGGCAGTAGCACGATGGCTCCGTCGCGCGGGAAGCCCTCGGCCGGCTCGCTGATCCAGTACTGGCTGCGCACCGGCGCCATCGGCAGCGGCAGGCCGAGCGGCACCGAGAGCAGGTTGGCCCAGGCGCCGGCGGCGTTGATGACGATGCTGGCCGGCAACAGCGTGCCGTCGGCCAGTTCGACGCCCTGCGTCTGCCCGTCGGCATGGCGGATGGCGCGCACGTCGGAGTCCAGCCGCAGCTTGACGCCGAGTTGGCCGGCGGCGCGCTGGTAGGCGGTGGATAACAAGTAGGGTTCGACGAAGCATTCGTCCGGGAAGAAGACGGCGCAGGCCGCCTGCTCCGGTGCCAGCCACGGGGCGCGACGGGCCACGGCGGCACGGGCGGCATCGCTCTCCAGCCATTCGCCGGCGATGCCGAAGCGGGCGGCGTGGGCGGCAATGGCGCGCAAGGCCTCGGCCTGCGCGGCCGGGCCGGCGTGCAGGGCGCCGACTGTGCGGCGGCCGACGTCTTCGGCGAATTCGTCTTCCAGCGTGGCGATGGCGCGGAAGGTTTCCTGGACCAGGGCGATCAGCGCCGGGTCGTCGCGCACCTGGGTGACCAGGGCGGCCGCGCGGCTGGTCGCGCCGCCGGCCGGCTGGCCGCGTTCGAGCAGCAGCACGCGCTCGCCGAGGCCGGCGCGGGCGAGGTGGAAGGCAATGCTGGCGCCGAAGATGCCGGCGCCAACGATCAGGATGTCGCGTTGCATCGGTTTTTTGCCTTTTTCAGCCGTGCACCGCAGCAGTGAGCGAAACGCCCATTTCACGCAGCGTGGCGCCGACGGCGTGCACCACCTTGGCGACGTCGTGGGTGTCGAGGGCGCCGATGCAGCCGACGCGGAAGGTTTCAACCTGGGTCAGCTTGCCCGGATAGAGGATGAAACCCTTGTCGCGCACCTTGCCGTAGAAGGTCTTGAAGTCGTAGGCCGGGCTGGCCGGGGCGTGGAAGGTGACGATGATCGGCGCCTGCACGGCCGGGTCGAGGAAGGGTTCGAGGCCGAGGCTGCGCATGCCGTTGACCAGGGCGCGGCAGTTGGCGGCGTAGCGTCCGCCGCGGGCGGCCAGGCCGCCTTCCTCGGCGTATTGGGCGAGCGCCTCGTGCAGCGCGACGACGACGTGGGTCGGCGGCGTGAAGCGCCATTGCGTCGTCTTCTGCATGTATTGCCACTGGTCGTGCAGGTCCATGGCCAGCGAATGGCAATTGCCGGCGGCAGATTCGAGCGCACTGCGGCGGACGATGACGAAGCCCATGCCGGGCACGCCTTCCAGGCATTTGCCGGAAGCGGCGACCAGTGCGGTGATCGGCGTGCTGCGCAGGTCGATGTCGAGGGCGGCGAAGGAACTCATCGCATCGACGATCAGTTCGCGGCCCTGGCGGGCCACGGCGGCGGCGATTTCGGCCAGCGGGTTGAGGATGCCGGTGCCGGTTTCACAATGCACCTGCGCCACGTGGGTGATCGCCGGGTCGGCGGCCAGCGCGGCTTCGATGGCGGCTGGGTCGGCCGGGCAGTCCTCGGCGAAGGGCAACTCGACCGCCTGGCGGCCAAGGTAGCCGAGAATCTTCAGGATGCGCGCGCAGTAGGCGCCGTTGTTCGGCACCAGCACTTTGCCGCCCTTCGGCACCAGCGTGCCCAGCGCAGCCTCGACCGAGAAGGTGCCCGAGCCCTGCAGCGGTACGCAGACGTGGCTGGCCTCGCCGTGGGCGATGGCGACCAGTTGTTGGCAGACCTCGCCGGTGATGCGGTTGAAGGCGACATCCCAGGAACCCCAGTCGTGCAGCATGGCCTGCTTGGTGCGCAGCGAGGTGGTCAGCGGGCCGGGGGTGAGGAGCAAGGGGTCGCGGTCGATCAGGTTCATGTTCTCTCCGAAGTGTTTTATTGCGTTCAGCGACGCAAGCCGCGCCAGGCCTGGCGGCGCTTGAACAGCAGATGGGTGATCAGGGAATAGGCGAGGCTGGCGCCGGCCGTGGTCAGCACGATCAGCGTCGCCATGGCGGCGGCCGCGCCCAGTTCGCCGGCTTCGTCCAGGTTGAGGATGGAAACCGAGGCTGGCAGGGTCTGCGGTGAGTAGATGAAGACCAGCGCCGACACCGTGGTCATGGCGTTGATGAACAGGTAGCGGGCGATTTCCAGCACCGCCGGCAGGCAGACCGGCAGCGTTACCCGCCACAGCGTGACGAAGGGCGATACCTTGAGCGAGGCGGAGACTGCTTCGAACTCGCGGTCCAGGCTCTTCAGCGCGGTCAGCGCCGTCAGGTGGCAGGAGGTGTAGTAATGCACCACGTTGGCGGCGACCATGATGGTCAGCGTGTGGTACAGCCCGTTCAGCGGGTTGTCCGGGTGATTGAAGAAGAGGATGTAGCCGATGCCCAGCACCAGGCCCGGCACGCCCATCGGCAGCGCGGCCATGGCGCGGATGCCGGCACCGATTGGGCCGCTGCCGGCCGGCGTCTTGTCGAGCAGCCAGGCGGCGAAGAAGATCAGGGGCGTGCCAACGGCGGCAGTGAGCAGCGCCATCTTCAAACTGTTGGTATAGGCCTCCAGCACGCCGGCTTCGCCCAGGCCGAAGATGTAATGGTCGAAACTCATCTCCAGGTTGTAGGGCCAGAAACGGACCAGCGAGGTGTAGGCCGCCATGCCGAGCACGGCCAGCATGGCCAGCCCCATCGCCAGGCAGAAAACGAACAGCGGCCAGTCGCGGCGGCGGTCCGGGCGCGGCGTGTAGGGCACCGAGCGGGCGCTCAGGCCGGCCTGCTGGCGGCGTTGCAGTTGCCAGTCGACGATGAAGGCGAGCAGCACCGGCAGCAGCAAAACCAGCGCGACGACGGCGCCGCGCCCGAAGTTCTGCAGGCCGACGGCCTGAATGTAGATTTCGACGGCCAGTACCGGATAGTTGCCACCGATCACCTTGGGAATGCCGAAGTCGCTGATGGCGTAAGCGAAGACAACCATGGCCGCGCTGATCAGGCCGTACTTGGCGCTGGGCAGGGTGATGGTGACGAACTTGCGCCAGCGCGAGGCACCCATCGAGTCGGCCGCTTCGTAGAGCCGGGCATCGGCCGTGCCGAGGGCGACGGTGAGGATCATGAAGGCATGTGGAAAGGCGGCGAACACCGTGGCCAGGACGATGCCGATTGGACCATAGACGCTGTTGCCGAGCAGCCAGGCCTTGAGCGGCCCCTGGTTGCCGAACCACTGGATGAAGGCGAGGGCGCCGACCAGCGACGGCCCGAGCAGCGGCGCCAGGCCCAGCGTGCGCCAGAGGGCGCGGCCGGGCAGGCAGGCGCGCTGCAGGGCATAGGCGTAAAGGAAGGCGAGCGGCACGGTGATGGCGGTGACCGCCAGCCCGATGCGCAAGGTGTTGGCGATGGCGGTGGCGATGCCGGGGGTGTCGGCGAATTCGATGAAGCGGGTCAGGCCCCAGTGCCCCGCGTTGTCGCGCACGCTGCCGATGAGCAGGGCGCCGAGCGGCAGCAGCAGGAAGAGCGCGAGCAGCGCGGCGGCCAGCCAGAGCAGCAGGGTCGGCAGCTTGCCGGCGAGTTGCTCAATGGGCGAGTCGCCGGTCAGGGTGGCGGCACGCATCAGGCAGTTTCCGGGAAAGGCAGCAGGGTGTCGGGCGGGATGGCCAGGCGGAGCAGGGCGCCGGGGTGGATTTCGCGGCCGCGCAGGTAATTGGTGGCGAATTGCACCTGCAGCGCGAGGGCCGGGGCGGCGTCGGGCACGACGGTGACCAGCGAGTAGGAACCGAGGAATTCCGCCTTGCGCACTTGGGCGTAGAAGGAATTGCGCGATTGATCGAGGATTTCGCACAGGCGGATATCCTCGGGGCGGACATAGAAGCGGGCCGGGCCGCTGCCGGCCTGGCCGTTGTAGCGCAGGCGCAGGCCACCGAAATCGGCGGTGCCGTCACCGCCGACCGTGCCGGCCAGCACGTTGGCGCGGCCGATGAAGTCGGCGACGAAGGCATTGGCCGGCTGGCTGTAGATGGATTTCGGGTCGCCCACCTGCTCGATGCGGCCGCCCTGCATGACGATGACGCGATCGGCCATGGCCAGCGCCTCTTCCTGGTCGTGGGTGACCATCAACGTGGTGACGCCGAGGCGTTTCTGCAGGTTGCGGATCTCGCCGCGCAGACGCACTCGCTCGATGGCGTCGAGCGCCGACAGCGGTTCGTCGAGGAGCAGCAGGTCGGGCGAAGTGGCCAGGGCGCGGGCCAGAGCGATGCGCTGCTGCTGGCCGCCGGAAAGCTGGGCCGGATATTTTTCCTGCGTTCCGGGCAGGCCGACCAGCGCCAGCATTTCCTCGATGCGCTGGCCGATCAGGTGTTTGTTGTGGCGATTGGCGCGCAGGCCGTAGGCAACGTTGTCGGCCACGCTGAGGTTGGGAAACAGCGCGTAGGACTGGAAGACGATGCCGTAATCGCGCTTGGCTGCGGGCAGCCGGGAAATATCCTGGCCGGCGTGAACGATGCGGCCGCCATCCTGGAACTCCAGGCCGGCGATGGTACGCAGCAGTGTGGTCTTGCCGCAGCCCGAGGGACCGAGCAGAACGACGAATTCGCCCTTTTGGACATCGAGTTCTATGTCGTTGAGGGCGGTGAACTGACCGAAGCGCTTGTGCAGCGCGCGAATTTCCAGATGAGCCATGCGGATTGCCCGGTTGGCGCCCCGGCCGGAGCCGGGGCGAAGGTGATTACTTCTTGGCTTCGGACTTGGCGGAATAGCGCTTCTGCCATTCGCCCAGGATGGCGTCGCGGTTCTTGCCCATCCAGACGAAGTCGTTCTTGACCAGGCGCTGCTCGTAGTCGGTCGGCACGTGCTTCAGGCGGGTGGCGATGCCGGGGATCGCGGTGATGGCGAAGTTACGGGCATACAGCTCGTTGGCTTCGCGGGTGCTCGCCCAGTCGGCCAGCTTCTTCGCCGCATCCAGCTTGTCGGTGCCCTTGACGATGGCGATGGATTCGACATCCCAGCCCAGGCCTTCCTTCGGGTAGATGATGTCGATCGGGGCGCCCTTGCTGCGCACGGTGTTGGCGCGGTATTCGAAGGCGATGCCGACCGGGAATTCGCCGTTGCCGGCCATCACGCAGGGCTTGGAGCCGGAATGGGTATACACGGCGATGTTCTCGTGCAGCTTGTCCATGTAGTCCCAGCCGCCCTTTTCGCCGAAGGTCTGCAGCCACGCGGTGACGTCGAGGAAGCCGGTGCCCGAGGAGTTCGGGTTGGGCATGACGATCTTGCCCTTGAATTCAGGCTTCAGCAGGTCCTTCCAGCTTTCGATGCGGGGCAGGCCCTGCTTCTGCATCTCGGCGACGTTGTAGCAGATGGCGGCACCCCAGACGTCCATGCCGACCCAGCTGGGCACGGCGGCGGCATTGCGGTAGCGCGGGTTGATCGCCTTCAGGTTGGCCGGTGCGTAGGGCTGCAGCATCTGCTCGCGGTCGAACACCACCATGCTGGAAGCGGCCACGCCCATGATCACGTCGGCGACCGGCTTGGCCTTCTCGGCCAGCAGCTTGGCGGTGATGATGCCGGTGGAGTCGCGCGTCCACTTGATTTCGATGTCTGGGTAGGACTTGTTGAAGGCTTCCTGATAGGCCTTCAGTTGATCGGTTTCGAGCGCCGTGTAGACATTGAGCACGGTCTTGTCGGCATAAGCGGGCAGGCAGAGCGCAGCCGAGATGCCGGCGGCGGCCAGGCAGCGAGCGATGAGCTTCAGGGACATCGGACATTCCTCCAGATTGGGTTGGGGTAGCTGGGTCGGCGGCCGTCTTGTCATCGAATTGACATGAGCGGCTACTAGACTGTCGAACATCCTAGCTTTTGTATATTGCAGATTGTTTACAATCTAATGTCTTCAAAAATGATTAGAATAAGTTCGGAATCTCATTCGGAACTGCCGCCCACCATGCCCACCGATCTGCACAATCCCGCCAACGAGCCCGACAAGATGCTGGCGCTCGTTCAATCCGCCTCGCTGACCCGCCTGCTGGCCGAGGCTGTCGAGAAGATGATCCTGTCCGGCGAGATCAAGCCGGGCGGCAAACTGAACGAAATGGCCATCGCCGAGCGCTTCGGCGTGTCGCGCGGGCCGCTGCGCGAAGCCTTCCGCATGCTGGAGGAGTCTGGCCTGGTGCGGCAGGAGAAGAACCGCGGCACCTTCGTGCGCGAAGTCGATATCGGCGAAGCGGCGGCAATCTACGAGGTGCGGGCCGGGCTGGATGCGACGGCCGGGCGCCTGCTGGCTGGCAAGATCACGCCGGCGCAGATCGAGCGCCTGCGGCAATACGGCGACGATATGCAGCGTGCAGCCCAGAGCAACGATGTCGATGGCTTCCACCGCCTGAACCTGGCCTTTCACGACCAGATCGTCGCGATGACGGAAAACGCCTGCCTGATCGACGTCTATCGCCGCATCGTCAAGCAACTGGCCCTGTTCCGCCGGCGCAACCTGCTGGCGCCGCGCGCCATTCCCAATTTCGCCGACGAGCACAGCGCCATTGTCGATAGCCTGGCGCAGGGCGACGGCAGCTTGGCTGCAGAACTGCTCTATCGCCACGCCGAAGGCGGTCGGCAGCGCATGCTGCAAATCCATGCCGAGGATCATGCCGGCCACGAGGACGCCGCGTGAAACCTATCGCCGACGCCAGCGAAGGCGACGTCAATCTCGGCGAGCGCCGGCGCCTTTGGCAGGCGGCCAACATCGATCCGACGACGCAGGCCATGCTGGCGGAAGATTCCCGCTGGTTCCTGCATCAGTCCATGTCCACGCCCTGCCTCAATGCGCTGCGCGGGGCGGAGGGCTGCTGGCTGATCGACGCGGCAGGCCGGCGCATACTCGACTTCCACGGCAACAGCCTGCACCAGGTGGGCTACGGCCACCCGCGCGTCGTGGCGGCCATCCAGCAAACCCTGGCCACGCTGCCCTTCAGCCCGCGCCGCTATACCAACGAACCGGCCATCGAACTGGCGCGTCGCCTGTGCCAGGCGGCCCCGATGCCGAATGCCAAGCTCCTGTTTGCGCCCGGCGGCACGTCGGCCATCGGCATGGCGCTCAAGCTGGCGCGTCTGGTCACCGGGCGGCACAAGACGATCTCGATGTGGGACAGCTTCCACGGCGCTTCGCTCGACGCCATCTCGCTCGGCGGCGAGGCTGTCTTCCGGCGGGGCATCGGGCCGCTGCTAGCGGGGGCGGAGCATGTGCCGCCGCACGATCCCGGCCATTGCGTCTTCGGCTGCGGCGGCAGTTGCGAGCTGCGCTGTGCCGATTACATCGACTATTGCCTGGGCAAGGAAGGTGACGTGGCGGCGGTGGTAGTCGAAACCATCCGCTGCACCGACGTGCAGATTCCGCCGCCGGATTACTTCCATCGCTTGCGGGCCGCCTGCGACCGCCACGGTGCACTGCTCATTTTGGACGAAATTCCGATTGCGCTCGGCCGCACCGGCTACCTCTACGCGGTCGAACGCTATGGCATCGAGCCAGACATGGTTGTTCTCGGCAAGGGCCTGGGCGGCGGCAGCCTGCCGCTGGCCGCGCTGGTGGCGCGGGGTGAGTTCGATGTCGGGCAGGATATCTCGCTCGGTCACTACACCCATGAAAAGAACCCGATCACCTGTGCTGCTGGCTTGGCGACGCTCGAAGTGATCGAGGGAGAAGGCTTGCTGGAGCGCAGTCGTCATCTCGGCGAACGGGTCGTTGCCCGGCTGGAGGCGGCGCAAGCACAGCTGCCGGCGATTGCGCAGGTGCGCGGTGCCGGTCTGCTGATCGGCGTCGAATTGCGCGCGGTCGGTGAGCGCGGTGCTGCCGATCTGGCCGAGGCGGTGCTCTATCGCTGCCTGAGTGCCGGCCTGTCGTTCAAGGTTGGACAGGGGAATGTGCTGGTACTGGCGCCGCCCTTGAATATTGCCGAGAGCGATCTCGACTGGGCGTTGCAGACGCTGATCGACGCCATCGCCGCCGAGAGCCATGCCTGAAAGCAGCATGGCCAGCGGTGTCGTCGTCGCCGTGCTCGGGGCGGCCTTGCTGCATGCCGGCTGGAATGCGCTGATCCGTGGCGCCGGCGACAAGGGTTTGTACACCCTGTTGCTGCATGCCTGTAGCGGCCTGCTGGCGATCCCGGCTGTTTTGATCCTGGGCTTGCCGGACCCGGCGAGTTGGCCCTACGTGCTCGCTTCGGCCGCCATCCACACCGTCTATATCGTCTGGCTGATGCGCGCCTACGACGGCGGGCAATTGGCCCTGAGCTACACGCTGATGCGAGGCGTGCCGCCCTTGCTGGTCGCCATGCTGGCCGTGCCGATGCTCGGCGAGATGCCCAAGGCGCAGGGCTGGCTCGGCATCCTGTGCCTGTCGGCCGGTGTGTTGGGCATCGGCTTTGCCGGCGGCCAGACGCCGCGCCATCTAATTACCCATCCGGCCAGCCGGGCGGCACTGCAGAACGCCATGGCCATCGCTGCCTATACGCTGGTCGATGGTATCGGCGCGCGTCAGTCGGGCAATCCGCTGGCCTATGCCTGCTGCCTGTTTGCGCTCGAGCCGTGGATCGCCCTGGCGCTGGGTTACCGCCGCCATGGCGGCGAGATGCTGGCTTACTTCCGCCGGCGCTGGCCTATCGGCCTGCTCGGGGCCCTGTGTTCGACCGCGGCCTACGCCATCGTGCTGTGGGCGATGACGCAGGCGCCGGTCGGGATGGTCGCCGCCTTGCGCGAGAGCTCGGTGGTGCTGGCGGTGCTGATCGGCTATCTGGTTTTCCGCGAGGGGCGCTTGCGGACCGGTGTGCTTGCCGGCTGCACCGTCCTGCTCGGGATATTCTTGATCAAGGCTTGATTCGCTCGCCAGAATCGGCAGTATCATCAAGCGCTCCGCAACCGAATTGGCCTGCTTCTCGTGACTACCGCTCTCGTTCTCTTTGCCCATGGTGCCCGCGATCCCGAGTGGGCCAATCCGATGCGCCGCGTGCAGGCGGAGATTCGCCAGCGCCTGCCGGGTGTGACGGTCGAACTGGCATTCCTCGAATTCATGGCACCGACCCTGCTCGATTGCGTCAATGGCGTGATCGCACAAGGTGTCGGGAAAATTGTCGTGCTGCCGATGTTCATCGCGCAGGGCGGGCATCTGAAGCGCGATGTGCCTGAGTTGCTTGATCAGTTGCGCGGACAGCATCCTGGTGTCGAGTTTTCGTTGAGCGGCGCCATCGGCGAGAACGAAATCGTCGTCCAGGCGATGGCCACTGCAGCCCTGGAATTCGCTGGCCTGTAACTTGCTGTAGGGTAAGCATGCTTACCGTACTCGTCATTGATGAATCCCGCACCCGAGCCGGCGAAATCTGCGCCGGACTCGCGCTCGCCGGTTACCAGGTCGCAGCCATTCTGGCCGATGCGGAAAACTTGACGGCCGAAGTTGAGAAACTGAAGCCGGACGTGATCCTGATCGATACCGAGAGCCCCAGCCGCGATACCCTCGAAAACCTCGCCGTGATGAATGCCGGCATGCCGCGCCCGGTCATTCTGTTCACGCAGGACGATGGGCAGGATGCGATCCGCGATGCCATGAAGGCCGGCGTTTCCTCCTATGTGGTGGCTGGCCTCGATCCCAAGCGGATCAAGCCGATTGTCGAGGTGGCGCGGGCGCGCTTCGAAGATACGCTGGCCTTGCGCAATGAGTTGGAAGAGGCCAACCGCAAGCTGTCGGACCGCAAGCTGATCGACAAGGCCAAGGGCGTGTTGATGAAGGCGCGCTGCCTCGAGGAAGAAGAGGCTTATCACGCCATGCGCAAGCTGGCGATGGAGCGTGGGCAGACGATGGCCAAGGTGGCGAAGGACGTCATCGACATGGCCAAGGTTTTGCTCTGAAGCTCCCCGTTATTGTGCGGATGCACCATTTTTTGCACTGCAACAGTGCATGCGCCTCGGGCGCAAAACAACTCCCAAGTGCTTGAAAACAAAGTAGTTATAAATAACTAGTCCTTTCTGACTAAGCCTGGCACGGCCGTTGCAATAGATAAATCAAAACGCACGGTCAAAGGCGGCCGGGCGAGCGCGGGGCGAGAGCCAGCGCACAAGGACAAGGGCGTCCATCCCAGCTGCCGTTCGCCGGTAGCCAGGATGAGACGCCCATTTTGTTTTTTGATTCTCGTGATCTAGGAGCAAGCAAATGGAAGAAAAGAAACTGGCACCGGAAAAGATGGAGTCCGAAAAGGCTTCTGTCTCGCGCCGTGATTTCGTATCCGCAGCTTTGGGAGCATCTCTCATGTCCATGGTTCCACCTGGGGTTCGCAGTGCCGCTTGGGCGGCCGGTTCGGATGCCCCCGAAAAGAAGGAAGTCCGCATCGGCTTCATCCCGCTGACCGATTGCGCCTCCGTCGTGATGGCGGCGGTCAACAAGTTCGACGAAAAGTACGGCATCAAGATCATCCCGACCAAGGAAGCCTCCTGGGCCGGCGTGCGCGACAAGCTGGTCAATGGCGAACTGGACATGGCCCACGTGCTGTACGGCCTGATCTACGGCGTGCATCTCGGTATCGGCGGTCCAAAGAAGCCGATGGCCAACCTGATGACCCTGAATAACAACGGCCAGGCGCTGACCCTTTCCAAGGCGCTGGCCGACAAGGGCGCTACCGACATCAACAGCCTGGCTGGCCTGATGAAGAAGGAACAGCGCGAATATACCTTCGCCCAGACCTTCCCGACTGGCACGCACGCCATGTGGCTTTACTACTGGCTGGCTTCGGGCGGCATCAATCCGATGAAGGACGCCAAGTGTATCGTCGTGCCCCCGCCGCAAATGGTGGCCAACATGCGCGTTGGCAACATGGACGGTTTCTGTGTTGGTGAGCCTTGGAACCACCGCGCGATCATGGACGGTATCGGTATCACCGCCGCCACGACGCAGGATGTCTGGAAAGATCACCCGGAAAAGATCCTCGGTACCACCGCCGACTTCGTCAAGCAGAACCCGAACACCTGCCGTGCGGTGATTATGGCGATCCTCGAAGCCAGCCAGTGGATCGATGCCTCGATCAACAACAAGATGAAGATGGCTGAAGTTGTTGCCCAGAAGGCCTATATCAACACCGGCGTCGATGCCATCAACCAGCGCATTCTGGGGCGTTACCAGAACGGCCTGGGCAAGACCTGGGACGATCCGAACCATATGAAGTTCTTCAACGACGGCGCGGTGAATTTCCCGTACCTCTCCGACGGCATGTGGTTCCTGACCCAGCACAAGCGTTGGGGCCTGCTCAAGGATCATCCGGATTACCTGAAGGTGGTCAAGGAGATCAACCAGATCGACCTCTATACCCAGGCCGCCAGCCAGTTGAAGGTCAATGTGCCGAAGAATCCGATGCGCTCTTCCAAATTGATCGACGGCGTGGTGTGGGACGGTTCCAACCCGGCCAAGTACGCCGACAGCTTCAAGATCAAGGCCTGATTTCAGTCGATTGAGTCGCCTTTGGCCCCGCCTTGGCGGGGCCAGTGAGCGCTAAGGAGAACGACATGAACGCAACGACGATGAACGGTGATTTTTGCCCTGAAACGGCAGTGCACCGCAGCACAACGAATAAAACGGTCGCAGTTAGCGCTGCCGAACCGCTAAAGGAAACCAAAATGGAAAAAGCCCCTGCAGCAGCCGTGCCCGCCGGCATCCCGATTGGCGAGCGTCTGAATAATCTGTTCCGCGCCGTTCTGCCGCCGGTGCTTGGCATGCTGGTGCTGATCGGCATCTGGCATGTGGCAACGCACAAGGGCGGCAGTATCCCGTCGCCGTCGGTTGTGTGGGACGCCGCCGTCGCACTGTTCTCCGATCCTTTCTATAGCAATGGTCCGAACGACCAAGGCATCGGTTGGAACATCCTCTCTTCGTTGCAGCGCGTCGCCATCGGCTTCGGGATCGCGGCCGCTGTCGGTATCCCGCTGGGTTTCATGATCGGCCGTTTCGAGTTCCTGTCGAAAATGCTGAACCCGATCATCAGCCTGCTGCGTCCGGTATCGCCGCTGGCCTGGCTGCCGATCGGTCTGCTGGTCTTCAAGAAGGCTGATCCGGCCGCCACCTACACCATCTTCATCTGCTCCATCTGGCCGATGATCATGAACACCGCCCAAGGTGTGCAGCGCGTGCCGCAGGACTACCTGAACGTCGCCCGCGTGCTGGCACTCTCCGAGTGGAAGATCGTCACCAAGATTCTCTTCCCGGCCGTGCTGCCCTACATGCTGACGGGTATCCGTCTCTCCATCGGTACCGCATGGCTGGTCATCGTCGCCGCTGAAATGCTCACCGGTGGTGTCGGTATCGGCTTCTGGGTGTGGGACGAATGGAACAACCTGAAGGTCGAGCACATCATCATCGCCATCTTCGTCATCGGTATCGTCGGCCTGATCCTCGAACAGGCGCTGATCCTGCTGGCCAAGAAACTGACCAAAGAATCGTCGTAAGGAGCCGTCATCATGGAAAAGTTCGTAAGCATCGAAGGCGTCGGTCAGACTTTCGACACCAAGAAAGGCAAGTTCGTCGCCCTGCGCGAAATCAATCTCAACATCGCCAAGGGTGAGTTCGTGGCCCTGATCGGTCACTCGGGTTGCGGCAAATCGACCTTGCTCAACCTGATCGCCGGCCTGACCAAGCCGACTTCCGGCGCCTTGCTGTGCGATGGCCGCGAAATCGCCGGCCCGGGTCCGGAACGGGCGGTGGTCTTCCAGAACCACAGCCTGTTGCCCTGGCTGACCTGCTTCGAGAACATTTATCTGGCTGTCGAGCGTGTGTTCAGCGCCAAGGAAGGGAAGCCTAAGCTGAAGGCGCGCACGCAGGCAGCCATCGAGCTGGTCGGCCTGGCCCATGCGGCGCACAAGTATCCGCATGAAATCTCCGGCGGCATGAAGCAGCGCGTCGGCATTGCCCGCGCCCTGTCCATGGAACCGAAGGTGCTGCTGATGGACGAGCCTTTCGGTGCGCTGGATGCGCTGACCCGCGCCAAGCTGCAGGACGAGCTGATGAAAATCTGCGAAAAGACGCAAGCCACCGTCGTCATGGTCACCCACGACGTCGACGAGGCCGTGCTGCTCTCCGACAAGATCGTCATGATGACCAACGGTCCGGCTGCCACCATCGGCGAAGTGCTCGAAGTCAAGCTGCCGCGCCCGCGCGATCGCCTGACCCTGGCCCATGATCCGGCCTACATCGACTGCCGTGCCGCCGTGCTCGAGTTCCTGTACGAAAAGCAGGCGCATGTCGAGAAGGAAGCCGCTTAAAGTTTTTGGTATCCATCGTCGCTGCTCTCTCCATTAGCGACTTTTCGCCCGCCGCGTTATACCGGCGGGCTTTTTTTTGATGCAGGTTCTTGTCAGTCGGCGTAGGGCCGACTATGGTTGGGCACCTCGTTGATGGATACCCCTTAGATGTTCGCCAAACCAGGCAAACTTTCCCGCAAGATCGTCGGCATGTTGATGGTTTTCCTGATCGTCGCTACCACGGCGATCGGCTTGACGCTGGTCATTTCCTGGCAGTTGGAGGGCGTTGCCGCGGCGATCAACGACGGTGGCAGCCAGCGCATGCGGACCTACCGCATCGGCCATCTGATGGCGCGCGGCCTGGAGAGCCAGGCGCCTGGCGAAATCTTGATGCGCAGCATCGAAGAGGAGATGAAGCGCTTCGACAAGGTGCTGCGCGATCTGCAACTGGGCGATCCGGCACGACCCTTGGCGGCGCCGCGTAATCCCGATGTGCAGAAGCGCCTGTGGGATGTCGAGCAGACCTGGGGCGAGTTCATCCGGCCGCTGGTGCGCGATTACCTGGCCGGCAATGCGCAGCAGCGTGCGATGGCGCTGGACAGTTTCGATTCCGAACTCGAACCTTTTGTCGGTCGTATCAACGACCTGGTGCTGGCCATGGAAAACAGCTACGCCAACGACACCAACTTGCTGCGCACCGTGCAGGCGGTGCTGGTCGTGATGGCCGTGCTGGGCACCTTCATCCTGATCCGCTTTTTCGTCAGCCTGGTCATTCTGCCAGTCAGCAAACTGCACGCCGGCATGCGCCGAATGAGTACCAACGATCTGACGGTCCGTGTGCCGGTGCGCAGCGACGACGAACTGGGCAATCTGGCGCAAGGTTTCAACCAGATGGCCGAGCACCTGCAAAACGTCTATGGCACGCTGGAAGAGCGTGTCGAGGCTGAAACCCGTCGTCTGGCCGAGCGCAACCGCGAACTGAGCATCCTGTACTCGGTGACCGCCTTCCTCAGCGAGCCGGCACCGCTGGATGACCTGTGCTCGGGCTTCCTCGAGCAGATCAAATCGGCATTGGGCGCTGATGCCGGCGCCGTACGCTTATACGAGCCGGTCACGCAGAAGCTGCACTTGATGACATCGGACGGTTTGTCCGAGGAGTTCATCGCGCGCGAAGCCGAGTTGAATTGCGGCGAGTGCCTGTGCGGCGAAGTGGTGCAGAGTGGTTTGCCGGCGGCTTTCGACACGGCGCATCCGCCAGCCGGCATGAAGCTGCGCACCTGTATTCGTGAGGGCTTCGGGACGGCTACAGCCTTTAGCATCGTCTATGACCGCCAGCAGCTTGGCGTCTTCAATATCTATTTCCGCCGACCGCAGGCCATTTCGGATCAGGAGATGCGTCTGCTCGACACGCTCGGACACCATTTGGGCGTCGCCATCGAGAACCAGCGCCTGAAGTCGCGCGAGAAGGAATTGGCCATTTCGGAAGAGCGCAACCTGTTGGCGCAGGAGTTGCACGATTCGATCGCCCAGGGCCTCGCCTTCCTGAATATTCAGGTGCAGTTGCTGCAGGATTCGCTGAAGAAGAACCGGCTGGAAGAAGCGATGCAGACGGCCGGCCAGTTGCGCGAGGGCGTGCAGGAAAGCTATGACGACGTGCGAGAACTGCTGGTACATTTCCGCACGCGCCTCGATCAGGCCGATCTCGATGCGGCGATCAATGCGGCGCTGGAGAAATTCGAAGGGCAGACCGGTATCGAAACGGAGTTCGACCGCATCGGCAGTGCGCCACCACTGCAGTCGGCTGATGAAATCCAGATCATGCACATCGTGCAGGAATCCTTGTCCAACATCCGCAAGCATGCGGCAGCAAATCGTGTACGCGTCACCGTTAGCCGGGCGCGTGGCAATCTCGAAATCGTGGTTGAAGACAACGGCCAGGGTTTCGATCCGGAGAGCGAGCCGAAATTATTGTCAGATCGCCACGTCGGTCTGAAAATCATGCGCGAACGAGCCCACCGGATCGGTGGCGAGTGGAACATTGCATCAAAACCTGGCGAAGGGACGCGCGTCGTCTTCAAGCTGCCAAGGGAAACGAGGGAGACAAACTAAATGAGCGAAAAAATCCGTGTGCTGCTGGTCGATGACCATACGCTGTTCCGTAGTGGCATCAAGTCGTTGCTGCAACGCACCGACGACTTCGAAGTGGTTGGCGAGGCCGGCGACGGTCTGGAGGGCATCAAACGCGTCCGTTCGCTGAAGCCGGATGTCGCCTTGCTCGACCTGCACATGCCGGGCGTTTCCGGACTGGAAGCGGTCAAGGTTATCGCAGAGGAAATGCCCGAAGTGCGCGTGTTGATGCTGACCGTGTCGGAAGATGCGCAGGATTTGATGGATGCCCTGCGCTCTGGCGCGAGTGGGTACTTACTGAAGAATATCGAGACCGACACCCTGGTCGATGCCATCCGGCGCGCGGCCCAGGGCGAGTCGGTGGTGTCGCAGCAGATGACCGCCAAGCTGATTCAGGGCGTGCGCAATCCGCCCAAGGCGGAATCGGCCATGCCGGATCGCGACAAGTTCTCGCCACGCGAGCGCGATATTCTCGAATGCCTGGCGCTGGGCGAGAGCAACAAGGAAATCGCACGCAAGCTCGATCTGGCCGAAAGCACCGTCAAGATTCACGTGCAGAACATTTTCAAGAAGCTGAACATGACGAGCCGCGTCCAGGTGGCGCTGTATGCCGTCGAGCACGGTTTCGGACACCAGCGCGGCAACTGAGGCTCTCTGCCGCACACTGCTGCGGTGCACTGCCGTTTTTGGGCAAAAACCAGAAATGAAAAGGCCCCGGTCGGAACGACCGAGGCCCGCTGCCGGGTTGTGGCCGGCCAGTCCTCAGGGGAGGAGGATCAACTCAATGCATCGGCAGCGGGTGCGTCCGCTGCAAGTGTTCGTAAGTCTGGGCCAGTTCCTTGACGTGTTCGAAGTGACCGGCTTCCAGCGCTTGTTGCATGTTCTCGATGATCATGGCGTGCAGGCGAAATACGCCTTCCGGCGTGCATAACAACGATTCGCCCATTTCTGCGGCAACGGTCATCGGGAGATGTTCGTGCTCTGCCACGGCTTCGATTTCGCCGCGGTCGAGATCGCAATAGTCGAGAACGTCTTGAATAGACAACATTGGCTCCTCCAATTTCGGCAAATGGACAATCACACCGGCTGATCTCCGGTTTTTCGCTATTGATTGTTATGTCCGCCTTGTGATCGTTATGGGTGGAGGATCACTTTCTTTATA
This sequence comes from Azonexus sp., assembly GCA_041904995.1. GTDB lineage: Bacteria > Pseudomonadota > Gammaproteobacteria > Burkholderiales > Rhodocyclaceae > Azonexus. The sequence continues at coordinate 190,664 of JAYRMB010000007.1, read as the reverse complement.
GGAAGACCACGGCCAAAACGCAAGAAAATGCACCAACTAGATGCGTAAACGCCCTTCCGGCAAGGGATAGGCAAGTTGCAGGCGGCTGATCGTCGGCAGCAGGTCGAGCCGGCATTCCTTCTTGATCGCCGTGGCGCGTTCACGCATGGCTTCTAGACTGACGTCGACCGGCTTGCCGCCAGTGGCGAAGGCGATGGTGTTGCCGCTGTCGCAGGAAGGAAAGACTGCAACCCGGCCGTCGAATGCCTGCTTCAGGCGCTCGACGCTGCCCTTGAAGCCCTTGTTGCGGCCCAGCAGGTTGACGGCAAGCAGGCCGTCGTCGCTCAAGCGGGCGCGGCAGGCCTGGTAGAACGGCTGGGTGTCGAGCACGCCGGCGTTGGCGTCGGGGTCGAAGCCATCGACCAGGATGTAGTCGAACTGGCGCTTGCCGGAGAGCATGTAATCGGCGCCGCAGCCGGTGACCACATCAAGCCGCAGCGGATCGTAGGGCAATTTGAAATATTGGCGGGCAACGAATTCGACCTGCGGATTGATCTCGACCACCGTGATACGGCAATCGGGCAGGTAACGATATATGAACTTGGCCAGCGAGCCGGCGCCAAGACCGACCAGCAACGCCCGGCGCGGCCATTTGGCGGACTGGCGCAACAGCAGCCCGGCCATCATCTCGCGCGTATAGGCCAGTTCGAGCGACCACGGGCGAGCGATACGCATCGCTCCTTGCACCCAGTCGGAACCGAAGTGCAGGTAACGGACGCCGTCTTCTTCGCTGATATCGACGTCGTGGCAGGGGATGAATTCAGGGGATTTCACGGTCTTGGCGCCCCCAGGTGGAATCGAACCACCAATTCGCCCTTAGGAGGGAGCACCAACAAATCTAAAAAGTCATTGTGCCATATGCACTTACAGCGATCAAGTACGCTATCCTACTAAAAATGTTCCAAATTTGTTCCAAGTTCCAGCTTGGCGACTAGAAAGGAGTGCAAAGGATGGCTGGTAAGTTGATCACTGAACGAACGGGTGTCAATGGCGATGTGTCGTTCCTGGTGCGCATCCGTGAAGCGGGTGTGGCTGTTAGCAAGACCTTCAAGACCAAGAAGGAAGCTGAGAAGTTCATCAGGGAAGTGAAGACAAAGATTGATCGTGGTGAGTCAGTGGACATCACCAAAATCAAGAAGATGACTTTGGCTCAGATTTTTGATGAATACTTGAAGCACAACACTGTTGCCAAAGGCAAGAAATACGACCTTGAAAAGTTGAAGCTTGAAATTGGGAAGGTTCCTCTTTCAAACTTTAAGGCTGGCACTTTTGCTTTGTATTTGAAAACCAAGCTTGAACAAGAAATTCCAGATCAAGCGAAAAAGAAAAAATCCCATCCTCTTTATGATGGTCATCAAGTGGTTGATCCTGACACTGGCAAGCTGAAAAAAAAGACTTACAGCGAAAGCACAATCAGGAAATATTACTATGCAATCAAAACAGCATTGTTTTGGCATGCAAAGCATCACGATTACACTTTTGACCGAAAGCCATTTGATGACAATTCACCTCCCAAGGCATGGGAACCAAGAGATCGCATTCTTGAAGCTGGTGAATTGGATAGGTTGCTAGAAGCAACAAACAAGATGTATGTGAAGCGGGAAGAATGGAAGTGCCTTATTTTGTGGCAATACTATTCTTGTATGCGGGCAGGTGAAACATTGTTGATGAAGTGGGATGAAATCCACTTGGATGAAGAAAACCCACATCATTCATACATCTTTGTGCCGAAAGAAAACACCAAGATTGCTGATAAGAGGAATGCTGAGGATCGTAAAGTTCCACTAAGACCAGAGTTCTTTCACTTTATCAAAGATAGGTTGATGAAGTTGAAAAAAGATGGTCAACAACTGGTGTTTGGTGACTATTGGAGTAGCAGTTCGGTTCTTGCTGCTCGGTTCAAGGTCATCTGTAAAAATGCCAAAGTGAGCGACTTCAAAATTCACGATTTAAGGCATTGTGCTGTGAGTTGGTATTTCGTGAACACAAACCTCACTGACATTGAAATCAGCAAAATTTCTGGTCACATTGAATTGTCTACTTTGAAGAGGTATGCCACTTTGCGACATAGTGACATTGGTGTGAAGCTTTGGGCGAATGCAACATAAGAAAAAAGCACCGCGAGGTGCTTTTTTATTCCTGCTTGTTTTTTTGCCACTGGCTGAATTCATCTTCTGTAATTTTCTCGCCATCAATCCACCATTCTTTATAGCCATTGCCCCATTCAACGGCAGGACCATCTTCACGATGGTATTTGCCATTGATAGACCACTTTTTAACAGTGCATTCAAGCTCTGTTTCTACAAGGTCAATAGCTGGTCCATCAGTGCGATGTAAACGGTCATTCAAAAGCCAGTGCTTATTACCATTTTTCCATTCAATGGCAGGTCCATCTTCACGATGAAGTTTTCCGTTCTTATAGTATGCAGTGCTTTCTGTGGTTGTAATTATTCCATTTTTCATATGTTATCCTTGTGTTTATTTTTTCCTATTGCTAGATGATAAAAATCATCTAGCTTAAATTTTTGATCGCTTGTGGTTCTTCATGGTATTGACATCTTCTTGATGAGCCAAAAATTTTTCTTCCAATTTTGCTTTGAAGAGAATTTTGTCTACTTCTTCATCGGTCAAGTCACCAACAATATCTTTAATAAGTCGCTCGTATCTCTGTAATTTGGTGAATGGGCTTTTGGTGTGCTCACACACAAAACCTTGTGAAACGCCTACCTTTAAGGCGATCTCTTGTTGTGTCATTCGTGGTCGTGTAACAAACAATCTAACTACTTCTCTAATGAGTGGTTTGTATTTTTTTGCTTTGGCAAAACCGCCTTTCCTTCCGTTCTCTGCCATTATTTCTGAATAGTCCATAATTTCCTTTGCTAGATGATATTTATCTTTTAGCAAATTAAATTAAGGAGTCAACTCACTTCTTGAATTTTTTACGGTTAAATGTTTCTTGCTGTTTCATTGATTCTCTGAGTTTCTTAACTTGCTCTGCCATTGAAGCACTACTTAATTTAGCTCTCACTCCTGCGGCTTTTGCTTCAAGTTCAGCAAGCTTTTTCGGATCTCTGGTGTTGGCTATTTCAGTAGTTAATCTGTTGAGTTCAGCACTCAAACTGCCAACACTTCCACCAGAATCTGAACTGCTAGACATGATTGGTGCTGATCCAGGTGAATCATCAGCCTGATTGTTGGATGGTGATTTATCGTTAGATGTTGAAACTGGTTCAACATCACTTTTTGATGCTGTGATTTCGGTTGGTTTCTCTACTGGCTTAACTGGTTCAGTTTTGATTGGTTGTGATTTTGGCTCTTCTACTTTCACAGTAGCAGGCGCAGAGCCACCACCAGAGCCACCAATAGAACCACCTCCATCATTAACAGGCTTCTTGTCACCATAGACACGGTTCTTGTTTCTTCTGCCAAGTGGTTTTGAAATCAAGGATTGATTGAAGTCTTTTCTTGACTTGATGAGTCTTGCAAGCTTCATTTTTACTGCTGAAAACTCTTTATCAGATAGCTTGTTTTGTGATCCACTTTTTGCTGATTGATAATCTTTGGCTATCTTCTTGAAGTCTGCACCGTGTTCATAGGCAGGACCTTTTAATCTAAAAGCCTTCTCACTTCCATATGGTTTGATGGAAATAAACTTGTCATTGATACGGGTGATTTCTCCAAAATTTTCCAGAAAATCACATAGCTCTTGTCTGCTGTTGACCTTTCCATTGATGATTTGATGAGCCACACAATCAGAAACTTCATCTTTGGTAGGCTTAATTTTTCTAAAATCATCAGCCACTTTGGATGTCGATTTTTCAAGTAGCTTGGTTTCAAATTTTGAACTTGAAGCCTTAGTTGGGTCTGCTACAACCTGGTTATAGCCAAGACTTTGATTGATGACTGCATCAAAAGCATCCTTGAACTCATAGGTTGTTTGACCTGGTGGAAATGGGTTTAGTTGTCTGCCAGTAGTTAATTCAGCAAGAGGGATAACATAATTTAGCTCGATTTTTCCTTTATCAGTGTGGATGTTCCAGTAGTCAACAAAGTGTTCTCCATACTCCAAACCCGCCATAAAAGTTTTTCTAAATTGATCAACAATGGCTTTAAGTTGTTCATCAGTTGGTTGTTCTGTTTCACGGAATACCAATGAACCACTTACATATTTATGCTTTCTGTCGATGGAATTTCCAACAAAAATGCACTGCTCTGCATCACCTGCAAAGTCACGTGGTTTATTTTTTCTTAGAGTTCCTTCATGGTCAAAGTCTGATTTTAGATAGTTTATTGCATCTTCAATCGGGCCAGTGCCACAGTTCGGCATAACGGCATTTATCATTTTTACTTCTTATTTTTACCCATCACTTCCTGTTTTATTTGTTCATGCTGATCAAGTGCAGACTTCAAACTTTTAAGTAACTCAGTTGCTTCTTGTCTTAAAAATTCCGGCTTACTGTTCAACTGCTTGGCGATCTGATTCATGTTATTGCCAAGCTTGTTGAGTTGAGAAAGTAGGTTCTTGTTGATGTTTCTTTCTTCGTCTTTAAAGTCCCAATAGAGATCAATCTTGTGCTCTTGACCTCCAAATAATTTGTATCTAGCAAACTTCGCCATTGAGTTAAATTCTGTTTTTCTCCACTCATCTTTGAAACTTTTTAGCTCAACTGGTGATAGGTTGATCTCAATAACTTTTGTTCTTTTTAGTTGTTCACCATCATCAGAACCGGCTTGACCGGGATGTTTCTTTTTTTGATTTTCTTCGTTCATATGCTCTCCTTTTTATTATTGTTGTAAGCATTTTTGCTAGGGGCTTGGGGGAACCCCAACAAGAGGATAAATCCATAAAACAGGAAAACCCCCGGTTCTCCTGGTATGGTTTATTAGTCTTGCTTTAAATTTTCTTCATTTTTTCTGCTCCCATATTTCTATTCTACGAAATCAAAAATCTTTGTCGAATTTTTGGGCAAATCTCGATAGCAGATACTTTCGGATTGCTGACTTGATTTTGATTTCTTGTTTCGTATGATTGAAAAAAGCAAGGAGGCAAAATGAAAGGATGCCAGAAAAAAACTACATTCATTCGCAATGAAGATGCACAATGGATTGATGAAAATTTACTCAAAACAGGTCTATCTGATAATTTCGGAATGGTCGTTAGAAAGGCCGTGTCTGAGTATGTAGCAAAGCAAAAGCAGTCAAGAGCTTTAGGATTTTCAAAATTTATCGGTGATGAAAATTTCAGAGTTCTTGAAGACTATGCGACTAAAAATGATTTAGATGTTGAGCAACTGCTTAGAGATACTTTGATCCAAAAATCAAAATATCTTGCAAAAATTGATGGTGGCAAAAATGGGGATTGAGTTCATCTACGATAAAAACCAACTCACTACCATTGATGAAATTTCTGTATCAGTGGCCGATTTGAGAGACTTGGTTCAAGCCTTGAACATCCAGAATGAAGCTCAAAAGCTCCACGAGTTGAAGACTATTCTTGCCGGTGTTGTGCGAAAAAATAGACTGCTTCCTAGTGCTGTTGGGGTGAGTGATCCTGTTGAAGCGCACTCGGCTGATGCCGGCCCCGGCCTCATAGCTTGAAAGGTGTCGTGGCACCTTTTCACTACGTGGCTTAGTTGTGGGGATGAGGTTTTTCATCGACCTGCTTTGTTTGTGGTTCAGATCCTGGACCATAAACAAAGTAGGTGCTCCCAGCCGGGAACGTTTGCGTTATGCTCTTCTTCAATCAAGGAGAAGCGATGAATACAGGAATCAGAATCAAGTCTCTCAATGGTGATACCTACACTGAGACTGTCATCAAGGATGGGAAAACCTTTATCAATGTCTATGGTCCTGATGGTCAGTTGGTGGATGTGTTGGAGGAAATTGCTTCCTATATTCCACCAAGAGAAGATGAAGACAAGAACAAGATTGCCAAGTGATAAATATCATATGGCAATAAAAAAGCACCCAATGGGTGCTTTTCTTTTATCTGCTATTGATTCTATTTTTCGGTTTGCTAAAATTAAACCATAGCTGGTTGTTTTTAGCGATGAACTAAACCGCATTTTTGATTGACGAGAGCACCAATTTCACAACCAAGCTGCTCTGAGTTTCGACCCCTGTTCAGGTGTCTATTTTGATTTTGCCTTTGGCGATCAAAACTATCTTCTCCACAATCTTCACAATGTGGTGTCTATCGGCTCGCTTCAAACCATGTAGAAGTGATGCTATGTGCTTTGCTTGGTCATCTGGTGCAGGGCTGATACCAACAAGCAGTTCATCAAGTCCACATTCAAAGAATTCAGCTATTGCTATTAATTTGAGTAATGGAGGTTGTGTTTTACCTCGTTCATACTCACTGTAAGTTTTCTCTGAGATTTTTAGATAATCTGCAACCAGAACTTGTGTGTAACCAGACTCTTCACGCTTTCGCTTGATGCTTGCACCGATCATCTTCAATCGTTGTTCGTTCTTGTCCATGTTGTAGCTCTCCTAGTTGTGGTCAGTATACCGGCGAGAGGTCCAACGATCCACCTGCTAGAGAGCTACCTGAAAGTTATCATCTGGCAACAAAAAAGCACCTCAAGGGTGCTTTTCTTTTTTAGTCAAACAATGCATTGAGCTTTCGTTTATCTTTACTGCTCAAACAGTTCATCAACATTGGGTAGTTGTTATTCACTGTGCTGACAATTTCTTGGTGAAGCTGGTCAAACTCATCAGAGCCCATGAACTTGATAACAGATTGAGGATGTTTAGGAAGTCGTTTCAACCTGATTGCTGCTTCAACCATGAAGTAGCTATTGAATGCGATCAAGGTTTCCTTAATTTGCTCATCACGGTTGAAGTTCATTTTCTTGTTGATGTTGATCAAGGCCTTCCCATTTTTGGTGTTTGCAAAGTTAAAAAGAGGTTTCCCCATTCCTTTGATACAGTATTGAAGGCATGTAGTGACTTTCATTACACACCTCCTTCTTGTGCATCATTCTTAGCAAGCAAGTTTGAAATTGTGCCACCTACCGCCATGAACATTTCAATGAAATGAGCACTAACCATTTTTTTTGCATGCACAATTGCTTGCTTCTGAAATTCTTCATCTTTTAATAATTCGCCAAGACCAGCTAGGCGAACAGCATTACAAATTTCAGTGACTTGATAAGAGCAAAGAAAAGCAAATGCCTTTTCAGAGTCTTCATAGTTGCTGGCAATTTGAAGTGCGGCATCACAAGCTTTTGAACTGACGAAATCATCTAGTGAAATTGCACCAAATGGAACAGGTTGAACATTTACTTCAAAATTTGCTTTTGTGTTTTTGTTTTTCTTAGACATGGTAATTCCTTTCATAAGTAAGTTTGTCTATTTCATGCTGAACCCTCCTAGTGATAGGCAGTTGATGGGTAGTCGCTTTAAATTTTTATTTCGTCGCTGTATTGTGGAGTGAATTATGATCCTCAAAAGGAAAATCGAAAACGCGGGGAAAGGTTGGGACTGGAACTCTGGGGTTGGGTCGTAAAAAAAGCACCCGAAGGTGCTTTAACTGAAGTCTGAATGCTGAGATGAATCCCAAGGTAGTTTTCTTATGAAATTAAACACATCATTTTCTCTGCTTTCTCGCTCTTGAACCTGCTGTTTATATGTGTTGTCTAGGTTCATAAATCTCTCTGTTTTTTCATCGATGGCCTTTAATGCTGAATTTTTCTTCTTCTGGGTGCTGTTGCTATTTTTTAGAATCAATTCTTGCTCATTTATCTGGTCGTTGATTTTTTGAATTTCTTCAAGCAATTTTTTATTTTCTATGTATGACTGAGTTGAGTTAAACATATTGCGAACATAGTAAGACCATCTTTCTCCACTGCACTTCTTGTTGTGAAAGCTCGCATCCCTTGAAGCATTCATTAGCTCTGATAGTTCCTGCTGGTTTATGGCATGTTGACCTAGAAAGCAGGTTGTCTTGCTTTTGCCATAGCAGTTGAAAATGTATAGAGAGTCAAATCTTGGGAATCCGCTGTTCCACACAATAGAGTCTTTCTCTGTTGATTTCACCTCTAAGGGTACTCCAATTTGGTTATAGACAATAAGCAAGTCTGGCCAATTCTGACTTCCATTGGGTTTGTCAATGACCATTAAATTTAGGTGAACTCCATTGTCAATGATTGGCTTCAATGATGTGAAGTCAAAGTTTTTAGTCAAACTCTGCTCTCGGTATTCCTTGAAGATGGATGCTGATGAATCACTTCCCCATCTTTTGTGATCTATAAATACTGCTCCATTAAGTTCATTCAGAAGGTTTTTTCTCACTGTTTCATCAAATACATCACCTTTTGATGATGCTCCTATTTGTGTCATTCCTTTGAAAAATCTTTCTAAGGCCAAATTCAAATCTTCTTTTGTTGTTATTCTTTTTGCCATACATCACCTTTGTTGTTATTTTTTTGGTGTCTTCATCTCGTATTTCTCTACATACTCATTTACTACATCGGCTTTCCCGAAGCCTGGTGTTCCTATGTTCTTTTTGGATAGCTTCACAAAATCCAAAGATAGAAGCCTTTTTAGAACTGCCTTATTTTTCGCCTTAAAGAAAATCCACTGCTGTTTTTTATCGCAGTCTTCCTTAGAGAAAACCTTTACTGTGTAGTCTTGGAATCCTTGTCTTGGAACAGCAAAATCCCATTCGTAGTCGAAGAATTTTTCAGCCTGCTCTGTTCTGTTGTACTGATAGATTTCGAAGTCTTTATGTGATGTGCTTGGTTTCTCTTTTATGCGAAGGTCACTTCCAGAATCAAACCCGGTTGCCCACACCTGGAAGCAACATCTTAGGTTGTAGTCCTTCCCTACAATCTCAAATGCATTTTCAGGAAGAGACATATCAAATACCAATCTTGCATCAGCTTTTATTTTTGATTGTGCTGACCACTTTCTGAATTGAATTGGCACAATGAATCCAACAACATTGGAATATGAAAGAGCTTTATTGATGAACTCAATTGCCAAACTAGATTTCTTTCCAAAAGGTGGATTGCCTATGAAGATAATCTTCTTGCCAGTTGGTAGATGTGCTCTTAGGTCCTGAGTCAAGAAATCATTTTTGATGATTTCACTTGAAGCTGGTGCAATATCAAATCCAATGCTCTTCTCCTTGATTTGTTTTAGAAATGCTCCTGATCCTGCTGATGGTTCAATAAAGATAACTTGATCAAGTTGGATGTCTAATGATTGAATGACCAACTTCAAGTGCTCATAGCAGTCCTTTGCAATTGATTCTTTTGTGTAATATTTATCTAGTGATTCATTTACCTCTTTGAACTTAGATGAAGCACCTCTTAATTCTGGTTTCTGTAAGTTTTTGAATAATGATAAAAATTCGTTGCTTAATCTTGTTTGTCTTAAATTGCTTGTCTCCAATAAATACATAATCTTTCCTATTTTTCTTGTTGTATTTCAATTATAAAAATTGAAATCGAAAGTCAAATAGTGGACAGATATCGAATTTAGAAAATAAAAAAACACCCGCAGGTGCTTGGTAAAAAATCGCCGTAGCAAATTTTTTCTATTAATTGCTTAATGGGTGAAATGTTTGTTTGCTAGTGTGTTTCTTCTTTCTATTTGCTATCTGATTATTTATTTACCTTCTATTTAAGGTGTACTTCGATATATTTTTTAAAAGCTAAGAAGGCATGCCGAGGCCCTAGCGCTTTTGGATTAAAGCGACTCCTGACATGCCTTCAAAAATTCAGTTCTAAGAAGGGTGTAAGATGTTTAAGGCACTTACACTTCGTGGTTTTCTTTCGGCTCTCTTAAAAGCCTGCCCCAAGGAGTTCACATGTATTTCATGTGGCATCCACTAGCAACCATCATCAGAACTTGGATTTCTTCTCTGATAACAATCACTGCCTTGGCCTTTTGCTTAGGGGCGCCCAACTGCGATTCGCTTTGAGTCAGTTCCTCGCGCAAATGAGGATATTGAATCTCTTCAATACTTTGGATGTTATTGGGTTCTATTGCTCAACCAGGTTGCAATGTTCATTGGTCTTATCCCCCACACGGTTTGCCAATACATCAACTGAACGAAATCTATCAGTGATGTTTTCTATCTGCTCCATCGTCGCTGTAAATGGGTTGAGCTTTCCGCTTTAGTGAACCATGCTGTTTTAGTCACATCCAAAACTGATCGCATACCTTTCAGATATTTCTATCTGACTTCTGCTAAACGACTTCACGCAAAACTGAGTCCAGAGGTTTCACTGTGACATATAGCTATCAAGTCGCCTTTGCTACCAAAGCAACTCAATAATGAGATTAATTATTTGAAGTGATATTGACTTTTAAAAATAAACGTCTTAATATTGATTTGTATTTTGGTGATATACATCTATTAAATTTTTTCAGAGATGTCAAGATTGATAGAGAAAAAGTATATCGTTAGGTTTCGGGTGGTGCCGGCTTAACAAAAAACAAAAAGGCTAGTCGCAATGACTAGCCTTTTTTGTTTTTGAAGTTCAAATCTTGGCTCCAAGATCTATGCTGCTGACAGACTCCTTGATATCATCGAATGACATCTGGGAGAACACTCATGGCGAAAGCAAGATTTTTACTACAAGCAGTGACAGAGGAAGATCACTCATCGATCATCCGGGAGACACTTGGCAAGGATTTGGAAAGGCTGATGATCAGTGTGGCCTTTGCCAAGAGCCAAGGGGCTGCGGTGATCAAGCCTGCATTGGAAAATAATAAGGGTAAGTGTGCTGTCTTTGTTGGCATACGAAACGACATCACTTCCTATCAAGCATTAGAAGTTATTCTTGAGACTGGGGCTGATCTCTATGTTGTTGATACCGGTTCTAGAACGACAATCTTTCACCCAAAAATATATCTCGCACAATTCAAGAACTCAGCAACCGCAATTATAGGAAGTGCTAATCTTACCTTTGGTGGTTTGCACAACAACATTGAAGCAAGTTCCATTCTTGATCTTGATTTGAATTTGGCGGAAGACAAGGAATTTGTTGATCAAACAGAGATAATGTTCAACTCTCTTATTGAAAATCATCCAGAGCATGTAATAAAGATAAATAGCTCAGATGATATAAGAAGTGTGTTTGAAAGTGGTCGGGTTGTTGATGAAACGGTCGTAATAAAACAGAAGAGTTCTAGACCATCAAAGGAGAAGGGTGATTCCATTCCGTTGATGAAGTTATTTAAAAAATTTCCTCATCCAGTTACCAAAAAGAAGGCGGGTAAAGAGTTTGTTGATGAAATTATCGTCAAGGAAAATGGGCAGGAAGAAGTCACCCATCGTCCAAGTATTGCAAAACCAAATTCACGGGATTATTACTTGGTATGGCAAAGCAAGGAATTGAAAGAGCGGGATCTGAATATTCCCACTGGTGGAAATACCAATCCAACTGGTTCAATGCTTTGGAAAAAAGGTGCAATGGAGGGCATCGATCAGCGACATTACTTCCGAGATGAAGTTTTTGCTGATGTGGGTTGGGCAGTTGATGCCGCATTGCCTCACTATGAAAGAGCTCAAATCAAAGTTCATATTTTCACGAAGGGTGAATATAGAGGAACTTTTGAATTGAAGATTTCACACAACACTGACACCACCTCAAAGTCATATAACCAGAACAATGCTATGACTAATGTGAGTTGGGGTGATGCCAAGAGTCTGATCGCTCAAACTGATCTGTTGGGGCGAATTATGACCTTGCATAGAAAGGACTCTGCCCCACCAGAGTTTATGATTGAGATTGATTAATCACTGATTCGCTGTCTTCTGTTCTTCAATCGCTTCCAAGCATTAAGCAAAACAGCTTGTTGTTCAGCAGTGATACCAAGTGCCCCCAACACAATTCTTGATTGTTGTTCAAGAATTTCAGGGGCACTTTCTTTTTTGTAGGTGCAATTCAGTGCTTCCAAATCAAATTTAGTGAGCTTCTTTGGGTAGGCAATTGCTAGTTCCTCAATCTCGGAAGGAACGAGTTCAAGAACACCACCTCCATAATGCCGGCCTTCAAGCTCTGCACTCAATGCAGTTAATGCTGTTGGGAAGCAAAAGACAAGCTTATCCGCAGCAATGGTTTCCTTTGCTGTGATTCTGTATGCTGTGTCTGTCGTATAAGCTTCAACAGTATTTAGAATTAACTTTGGAATGTCATGGCTGCGTTTTAGCATTCCAATTTTTGTTGAGTAAACAGAAGGAACTGTATACCAAGGTTTTCGAATTCGGCATTTATAGCGAGTATGCAGGTTATCAGCCTCTCCAAGAGCGATATATTCCCTTACCTTCTTTGGTAGCTTGCTCAATTCATCTTTAATCAAAATGAAATTGGTAGGGTTGCCCTTTTGTGTATTTTCCTGATGCTGTTGTTCATCATAGATAAGTCCAGGGCAATGCTCACTTCGTCCAAACATTGGATGAGCATAGTTTTCTAATCCATATTCTTGCACCACACTGTTTGGAACCAAGAAAAACTTGTTTGCACCAGTGACAATGCCAACATCCACTTTCGCAATTTGATGGAATTTATGGACTTCATCAAGATTCAGCAGTAGCTTGTAGAGTGTCCTTTCCTCTTTCGTTAAGAGGGCTTGAGTCCACTTTCCTTCAACGGTTTCGCCGTTAATGCGCGGTGTATCTTCAAATACTTTTTCAGGATCTTCATTTAGAAAATCCTTGCCTGCTACTTTGTAAATACCCAATCCATATGAGTGGTCATCAATTTTTTTCTTCTTTTCAGCAAAGAGAATAATTGCTCCTTGAAGAGTCCCTTCAAACCAAATTTCTTCTGGGTCAATAATCAGCAGCTTACTACACTGCTCGCCCAGATATGTTCTAAGTGATTGAGCATGCATGACATGAATGATTTCGGCTGGCAAAATCATTCCAAATCTTCCGCCGGGTTTTAAGGCTTTGATAGCGGCAATGACAAACGGCACCCAAGCATTCGTATGCTTAGTAAATTTTAAGTGCTCGCTTTTGAAAATAATCTCAGATTTTTCTTGGGATTCCGCAGGCAAGTATTGATAGCGAATAAATGGAGGATTTCCTACAACCGCATCAAATTCAGCTTTCCCCGTTGCCATCAATTTGATGGCATGATCCAGAAAGTCAGCACACTTAATAGTGGATTTGATTTTTAGTTGTGATGCTCTTTTCTTGGCTTTATCTGCTTCATCATCAAATAATTCAAAGCCGTGAAAGTGTAAAGCTTCGGTGTTGCCGATGTTGTGAAATGCTTTGATGAAAATTCCATCACCACAGCTTGGTTCTAAGACATGTTCAGGACTGCTTTTAGCGATCCATTTTGCAATGTAAGTGGCGAGGTCTTCCGGTGTGTAGTAGCCACCACGAAGCTTTTGTTCAGATTCATTTTCGATGAAGTTCATTTCTTGTTGTTCTTCATGGTGAAAATTTCTGGATGTTGGTTCTTCATATGTTCTTCAATGGTTTTTATAAACCAATCTTTTAATGTGATCTGTTCTAGTGCTAGACAAGCATAAAATTTTTTTTTCAGGTCGGGTTCAATTTCTAGAACTATTCGACCGGATTCTCCGATAGCCATTGTGTGCCTTATGTGATGTTACATAGATCACATGATCGTATCTTGGATGTCTGCTTACGTCAACAAAAAAGCACCCGAAGGTGCTTTTCTTTATTGGGGTGAAAAATTTACTTCACACGATATTCTTCAATGTCACCACCTGCTTCAAGAATTTCTTTCACCCAATCAGGTTTACGACCACGAGTAGCACCGGACCAAGTTTGATCACCTTTCTTGTACATCACGGTGCTTTCTTTGGTAGCTGCCTTTTTGGAAGTCCTCCCAGTTGCTGAGGAAAAACCAAGCTGTTCAGCAGTCAATCCATACTCAAAAATTTTCTTCTTGATGTCTGCAACGACAGTTTCAAGCTCCTTGGCTTTAACCTGTTCAGCTTGTTCTTGAAGCTTCTTGATTTGTGCTTGAAGTTCAGCATAGGTGGTCATCTGGGGTCCTTGATGAAGTGATGAAGTGTGGTTTCAATTATTATCACACAACACTAAATTTTTCCATCATCGGTGCTCTGACTTCCTTTTGCAGAAAACTTGTGTTCAAACCGTTCTTTCAGTTCATAGGAGTTGGCATACTTCTTCAAGCTATCAGACAACTCCAACATTGCTGTTGCTCTGTTCTCCAAAGATTGAGCAAAGGCGCGAATCATGAAGATGTGAGAAAGGTCTTGAACTGGGCTAATCGGTGACTTCCTGACTTTCGGTTTTGTCACTGTGGACACTGGTACTACTTCTTGAACTTCCTCATTAGGTGTTGTTTCACCATTCAACAAGAAGTTGGCAACATCATAAATTGAGTAGTAAACAAGTCTTCCAATGTTCTTGAAAGGAATAGGAAATCTTCCTTCCTTTCTTAGCTTGGATTGTTGCTTAGTTGGAATTCCAATTTCTTCTGCAAGTTGTTCTGGCGACATCAACAACTTACCTTTTGTCTTTTCTTTCAAATAATTAAGCAGTTGTTCTTCTACCATACATCTTGTTCCAAGAGGGTGTTGGTTGCTATACTAGCAGGCTGTGTGCAAGTCCCTGTAGTTCAATGGATAGAACAGGTTCCTCCTAAGAATCAGATCCAGGTTCGATTCCTGGTGGGGACGCCAAAGCACTATCACAGTGCTTATGGTGATAGCTCTAAGTTATCGGCACACCATAAAAAAACCACCTTCCGAGGTGGTTTTTTTGTGCCTTCTGGTTCCAAATTTGTTCCAAGACTGGCTTGGAACTGGCTGGATTTGGAAGGATTTGACTGGGTGATGATCCAGTAAAATCAACAACTTAGCATCGTTGCGATCCCCTCCAGAATCGCTTAGGAGGGGCGTGTTATATCCATTTAACTATGGAGGCGAACATGCTTGTCGGCAGGCGCGCATTGTAACGGGGGATAACCCGTTAGGGTAGTTTGCGTTTTTGAAAAATATGCTAAATTGGCAAATATAAAAAAATAATTCGGAGAGAGGTATGCTCGCACAATTCCAGCGTCGCCCTGTAGCGCAACAACTGATCGTCATCACCATTCTGGCCTTGGTTGTTGTCTTTTCTGTCATGACATTGATCGTGCAGCGCAACTCGGATCGCGCCGCACTCGCCGTGGCCGAACATAACCTCGAGCACGAGGCCAAGTTGATGGCGGGCATGCTCGATTCGTTCTTCGAGGCCGTCAAGGTTCGTGGTGAGGCTCAGTCCAATTTCTTCCTGCGTTTTGCCGGAGGTAAACCGGAGCTGGGCCAAGGCAGTCAACGGGTTGGGGAAGTCGATCTGCCCGTCGTTCGTATCGGTTCCGAGGTGCTTAATGCAAATGATCGGGTACTGAAATCCTTCCGCGATCTGACGGGGGATGAAGCGGCATTCCTGGCCGTCAAGGACAACAAGGTTTATCGCCTGAGCACGTTGCTGAAGGACAAGGAAGGTAAGCCGATGCACGGCACCTCCCTGCCGGATGGCGATGCAGTTACCAAAGCGGTGTTGGCCGGACAGGATTACCAGGGGCTGGCGATCCGTGGTGGCAAGTACAACTTCAGTACCGTCAAGGTCTTGAAGGGCGCCGACGGCAAGGTGTGGGGGGCGGTTTCCGTGCGTATCGCGCTTGATGGCGAGCTGAAGCGAATCCGCAGCCAATTCGGGGGCGTCGTGGCGGGCAAGACAGGCTACGTCTACATCGTCAGGCCAACCGACGAAAAAACCATCGGCGAGTTTGTGCTCCATCCCAAATTTCAGGAAAAAACGGTCGCTGAACTGGATATTCCGGCTGCAACCAAGAATGCGATTCTCGAAGTGCTGCGCAAGCAGAATGGCATGATCCGCTACGCATTAGCGGATGAAAAAGGCGTGGAGCGGGAAAAGATCGTGGTTGCCGCCACGTCATCGGCCTGGGGGTGGACCGTCGCGACCGGTAGCTGGCTGGACGAGTATCTCGAAGAGAGCCATGCGCTGCGAAACCTGCTCCTGATCATCAGCCTGTTGTCGGGCGCGGTGCTCGCGGTTGTCATCTACTGGGTGGTCAATTCCCGCCTGAAAGGCTTGGCACAGTTGGTGCAGGAGGCGGCGCGCGTGAGCTCCGGCGACTTGCGGGTGGCGATGCAGGATGCCGATGCTTCCAGTCGCAACGAAGTTCATGCGATTGCGCATGCCTTCAACCTGATGGCCGAGGGAATGCGGGCACTGGTGCAGGGCGTATCGACGACTTCTCAGCAGGTTGGCGTGGCCGCCGACGAATTGCAGGAGGCAGCTCGGCGGGCACTGGAAAGCTCGACCCAGGCGTCGCAGTCGGCCAGCGGTATTGCGGCATCGGTCGAAGAGTTGTCCGTCAGCATCACGCATGTGGCTGACAATGCGCTGCACGCGGCGCAGATTTCCGAAGAGGCGAAGACCGAGACGGTCGGTGGCCGGAAAGTTGTCGGCCAAGCGATGAACGAACTGGAGCGGGTGGCTGGCGACATTACCGAATCGGCTGCATTGATCGAGACCCTGGGTGAGCGTTCCAAGCAGATTTCCAGCGTGGTTGGCGTTATCCGCGAAATTGCCGAGCAGACCAATCTACTGGCCTTGAATGCGGCGATCGAGGCGGCACGAGCCGGCGAGCAGGGGCGAGGTTTTGCTGTGGTGGCCGACGAGGTGCGCAAGCTGGCCGAGCGCACTTCCATGTCGACCCAGGAAATCTCGACCACCGTCGGGGCGATTCTTCAGGAGACAGCCGGGGCAGTGGAGCGTATGCGGGCAGTCAGCGGCAACATGAGCGCGAGCGTTTCGCTGGCGCAAGGTGCCGGGGAGTCGCTGGGAACGATCGATCAACGCACGCAGGAAACGGTCGATGTCGTGCACGACATCGCCGACTCGACGCGCGAGCAGAGCGCGGCGAGCCAGGAAATCGCCCGTCTGGTGGAAAACATCGCCCAGGCGGCGGAAGGCAGCAATGCGCGAGCCTCGCAGAATGCGGAGCGGGCGCAGAATTTGCAGCGCCTGGCGGCCGAATTGCAGGCCCAGCTTGCGCGCTTTAGGACCTGAGCGGCTAAAATCCGTACCTTCCCAACGCGGCGCCCAGCGGGGCGCCGTTTTTATTTGCTGCCATGCCTTATCTCAAACTCAACGACGCCTGCCTTGCCTACGGCCACGTGCCGCTTCTCGACCATGCCGATTTCCAGCTCGATCCGG
Organism: Azonexus sp.; assembly: GCA_041904995.1. GTDB lineage: Bacteria > Pseudomonadota > Gammaproteobacteria > Burkholderiales > Rhodocyclaceae > Azonexus. The sequence continues at coordinate 173,431 of JAYRMB010000007.1, read as the reverse complement.
GTGAGCGCGTTGCCCTGATCGGCCGCAACGGGACGGGCAAATCGTCATTGTTGGCAGCGATGGCAGCCGGCAGCGGCAAGGGACGGCTGGATGACGGCGAGGTCTGGGTCCAACCCGGCATCCGCGTCGGTTACGTGCCGCAGGAGCCGCCTTTCGATGCAGAGTCCTCTGTGTTCCAGGCCGTGGTGTCCGGCATGGGCGAGACCTCGCAACTGCTGGCCGAATACCACGAGGTGTCGCATCGCTTGTCCGAAGGCGATGCCGATCATGCGGCGTTGCTGGCCCGCATGGACAAGTTGCAGCATGAACTGGAGGCGCGCGGGGCCTGGGCCTACGAGGCGCAGGCCGAGCGGGTGATCGCCCGCTTCGGCCTCGACCCCGAAGCGCGTGTCGGCAGCCTGTCCGGCGGGCAAAAGAAACGGCTGGCACTGGCGCAGGCCCTGGCCGTCGCACCGGAGGTGCTGTTGCTCGACGAGCCGACCAACCACCTCGATATTGGCGCCATCGAGTGGTTGGAGAACATGCTGATCGAGACGGGTGTGACGCTGCTCTTCATCACCCATGACCGCTCCTTCCTGGATCGCGTGTGCACGCGCATCGTCGAGCTCGACCGCGGCAAGCTGGCAAGTTTCCCCGGCAACTTCACGCAATACCAGCAGCGCAAGGAAGCGATGCTGCATGAAGAGGCGCTGGCCAATGCACGTGCCGACAAGTTACTGAAGGAAGAAGAGGTGTGGATTCGCAAAGGGGTCGAGGCGCGGCGTACGCGCGCGGTCTTCCGCGTCCAGCGCCTGGATCGCCTGCGTGCCGAGCGGCAGGCCCGGCGCGAGCGCATGGGCAAGGTCCATCTGCAACTCGATGCCGGCGACAAGAGCGGCAAGCTGGTGGCCGAACTGGAGCATGTAAACAAGCGTTTCGGCGAGCGCGACATCGTCCGCGATTTCTCGTCGCGCATCCAGCGTGGCGACAAGATCGGCCTGATCGGCCCCAACGGTGCCGGCAAGACCACTTTGTTGCGCCTGATCCTCGGCGAGTTGCAGCCCGATTCGGGCACGGTACGCCAGGGGACGAAGATGGAAATTGCCTACTTCGACCAGTTCCGTACCCAGCTCGACCCGAACGCGACGCTGGCCGACGTGATTTCGCCGGGCTCGGATTACGTCGAGATCGGCGGCGCGCGCAAGCACGTCATCGGCTACCTCGAAGACTTTCTGTTTGCCCCGGAGCGGGCGCGTTCGCCGGTCAGTTCCCTGTCCGGCGGCGAGCGTAACCGCTTGTTGCTGGCCCGCCTGTTTGCCAAGCCGGCCAACGTGCTGGTGCTCGACGAGCCGACCAACGATCTCGACATCGAAACGCTGGAGCTGCTCGAACAGCTATTGCAGGACTACGAGGGAACGCTCTTCCTGGTCAGCCACGACCGGACTTTCCTCGACAACGTCGTGACGCAGACCATCGCGGCCGAAGGCGAGGGAGCGTGGAAGGAGTATGCCGGCGGTTACACCGACTGGGCGGCCTACAAGGCCAGTATCCCCAAGGAAGCGGAGAAACCGAAAGCTGAGCCGAAACCCGTAGCCAAGCCAGTCGAGCCGGCCAAGCCGAAGGGCGACAAGCTTAGCTGGAAGGAGCAACGCGAACTCGAAGCCTTGCCCGGCAAGATCGCCGATCTGGAAGCCGAGCAGGCTGCGTTGACGGCCAAGCTTGAAGATCCGGCGCTCTACCAGACGGAACCGGCGGCGGCGCAGCAGGCCGCCGAACGCTTGGCGGCGATCGATGACGAGTTGCTGGTCTTGCTGGAGCGTTGGGAAGCGCTGGAGTCGCGGGCGGCCAATCAGGGCTGAGCGGGCTTGGCGGGGCGAAGCGTCCCGCTCGGCATTCCGGCCCGCGGTTTGGTTTTTTGCCTTTTCAGGCCGTGCACCGCAGCAGTCAGACGATCAGCGCGAAATCCGGATTACGACAGTTGTTCGCCGTCGGCTTCGCGGGCGGGCATCGGGGCGAGACCGAGGCGTTGGCGGACGGCTTCCGGCGTGATGTTTAGCAGCTGGCCGATTTCGGCATAGTCGTCGGGCAGGGCAGGGTCGTCCCAGCCGTGTGCCGAATGGCGGGCCAGGCGGACGGCCAGCGTGACGTTGCGCACGCGCGGCTGGTCGGCGTTGTCGTCGTCGATCAGCGTTTGCAGCAGTTCCGGCAGGTGCCAGACGCGGCAAAGCTCGCGTTGCACATCCAGATAAGGAAAGCCGACGATGCGTTTCTGTGCATCGATGCCGCGCAGGCCCGGTTCGTTCTTCATCAACTCCTGGACGGCCAGGCCGAGCCGGGGCGCCGAGCACCAGATCAGGGTTTCGGCCAGATCGTGCAGCAGGGCGGCGATGCGCACCTCTTCCATGTTGATGTCGTGGCGCCACCGAGCCCATTCCTGGGCGTAGTCGGCAGCGCGCTGGGCGCGGCGGATGATCTGCAGGACGCCGAGGAGTGCGGGCGTGCCGCCGTCCTTCATCTGGTCCTCGACCGTGAACAACTCCTCGAAGCGCCGGAAGAAGGGTTCGATGCCGGCCATCATGACGGCGCTGGCGATGGTGGTGATGTCGTGTTGCAGGGAGCGGCCGCGGAAGGGCTGGATATAGGCCAGCACGCGCACGGTCATGATCGGATCCTGCAGGATCACGCGGGCCAGCTCGCGAGCATCGACGCGATCCATGTTGGCGCGCATTTCGTCGATCCGCCGCTTGGTGATGCGCAGCACGGGCAGGCTGTTGCTGTTGAACAGCAGAACCCAGGATTCGATATCCGGCAAGGCGTGATCGAGCATTAAAGTCCCCTCTGGGGTGTTCCCCCCGATGGCCGGGAGTGTAAGGGGGGGCGGCGTCAGGGGCAAGGCCGCTGCATGCGATAATGGCGGCGGTTCAACCTTTTCGATCGTCGCCATGCGCTATTCCATCGTTCCCGTTACACCCTTTGAGCAGAACTGCACCATCTTCTGGTGTGAGAAAACCCGTCAGGCGGCGGTGATCGATCCGGGTGGCGATATCGAGCGCATCCTGAAGGCACTGGAGAGCGAGGGACTCACGCTGGCGAAAATCCTGGTGACCCATGGTCACATTGATCACGCCGGGGGTGTGGCGGCTTTGGCCGAACTGACAGGAGTGCCCATCGAGGGGCCGCATGAAGAAGACCGTTTCTGGATCGACGGCATGCAGCAGCAGAGCCGCATGTTCGGTTTTCCCAATGTGCAGAGTTTCACGCCGGATCGCTGGCTGCACGATGGCGACACCGTCAGCTTCGGCGAGGTCGAGCTAGCGGTGCTGCATTGCCCCGGCCATACGCCGGGCCATGTCGTGTTCTTCCACGCGCCAAGTCATCTGGCCCAGGTTGGCGACGTGCTGTTTCAGGGCTCGATCGGTCGTACCGATTTTCCGCGCGGCGACCACGCCACGCTGATCCGCTCGATCAAGGAACGCCTGTTCCCGCTCGGCGATGACGTGGAGTTCATACCCGGCCACGGACCGATGTCGAACTTCGGCGAGGAACGCCAGTACAACCCCTTCCTGAGCGGCCGTTTCGGTTAAGCGGCGCGTATCTTTCCCGCCCAGCTCAGGGCGCCGAGTTGGGCGTCGAGGAAGGTGTCTTCGCCAATCCCTAAGTTGACCAGCCTATCGTCGGCTTTGGCCAATTCGCGGCGATCGGCCAGATCGATTGCTTCGAGCAGTTGGCCCAGCGCACCGCTACGCGCGCCCAGCGCATTGTGGGCGATTTCCGGCAAGGGCAAGTGTTCGAGAACTTCCGTCATACGCAAGTTGAGCAGGACGTTCAGCAGCGAAAAAGCGCCGATCATGAAGGCGGTGTCGGCACCGTCAGGCAGTTCCGCCACCTCGGGGAAGCGGCTGGCCAGAAGTTCCATCAGCCGACCTCGGTAGGCTGCTTTTTGCAGCAGAGGACTAGGGTGGTGTCCGTGTCCGGAGTCGGCATAGACCAGCAATTGTAGCCAGCGCTGAAGTTGGCGGCGGCCGAGCAGGTTGATTGCCTGACCGAAGCTGGTGATCGCCGTGCGTGGTGCAATGGCGGCTGAGTTGACCAGGCGCAGCAGGCTGTAGGAGAGCTTCGCTTCCTGGCGCAGAATTGCCTCCAGTTCACTGGTTTCGGCATCGGCGGCGACCAGGGCAAGCAATTCGAGCAAGCGAAGGCGCGAAGTGTCGGCTGGTTTGTTGTCGGCGTTGGAAATGACAAGAAATTCACCGGTGGTCGTTGCGCAGCCGTTGGCCAACGCCCACTGGCGTTCCTGTGCATTATGCAGGTCGGTCATGGCGATGGCCGTGCGGGTTGCCATGCCGAGCAAAGTGTATGGCGGCAGGCTACGGGCATGACTGCTCGCAATCATCAAATAATCCCATTCGCCACTTCCCGGCAGGCCTTTTTCGGGCGATGCAAGCAGGGCCAATTTGCATTTGTCCTGGCGGAGTTTGGCTTCAAGTTCTGCCAGCGGTGTGATTTCATCGTTTGACGGATTGGCCGGAAAGATCGGAACAAAAGATACAGGTGCACTCGATTCGGGTGCAAAGCTGCTGCTCGGTATGAACCAAGGATGCCGATGGTCGAACTCTCTCAGCATCGGGGCTTGTGCCAATTGCTCCATCTGCCCGGATGCGGAATTCGGGCAAGATGATTCGACGAGGAAGGCATGCCAACCGTCGTCCGCACCCAGCAAAGGGTGCACATAGTATGCTGTTCTATGCATGATGCATTCATCTTGTTTTCTTTATAGATTTTAGCATTTGAGGAAGCGGGCGTCCTGACGCTGATCAAGATTTGGCTTCACCCTATAATCGAACGCTATGGCTCCAGACTATTGGCAAGTAGCAACCCAAGACCTTTCGCGGGCTGATCCCGTGATGGCGGCACTCGTCGACAAATATGCGGGCTTGTCGCTGGTTTCCCGTGGTGATCCCTTTTCGACGCTGGCGCGCTCCATCGTCGGGCAGCAGATATCGGTCAAGGCAGCCGATGCTGTGTGGGGGCGTTTTGTTGCTGCGGTTGGAGCGGTTGAGCCGGGTAGTGTCATCCGCTTGGGCGAGCAGGGACTCACGGGCTGTGGCTTGTCACAGCGGAAGATAGAGTATGTCTGCGATCTGGCGCGGCATTTCTCAACCGGCCAGCTGAACCCGGTGGAATGGGGCAGCCTTGACGACGAAACGCTGATCCAAGAACTCTGTGCCGTGCGCGGCATTGGCCGGTGGACGGCTGAAATGTTCCTGATCTTCAATCAGATGCGGCCGGATATTTTTCCAGTTGACGATCTCGGCGTGCAGCGCGCAGTTCGTGAGCACTATTTTGCCGGCGAAAAGCAGTCGCCGCGCCAGTTGGCTGAATTCGCCCGGCGCTGGCAGCCGTGGCGGACGGTGGCGACTTGGTATCTGTGGCGTAGCCTCGATCCGGTGCCTGTTGAGTACTGAAACGGCGGGTTGGCGCCCTTTGGGTTAAAATGCGCGCCAGTTTAAGAAACGAGTTGTCCATGAAAACTAGTTTTCTCGACTTCGAGCAGTCCATTGCGGACCTCGAAGCAAAGATTGAAGAGCTGCGCTTTGTGCAGGATGATTCGGCCGTCGATATCTCCGAGGAAATCGAGCGTCTGGAGCAAAAGAGCACGCAACTGACCAAGGATATCTACGGCAAGCTGTCGCCCTGGCAGATTTCCCAGGTGGCACGCCATCCGCAACGGCCGTATACGCTCGACTACCTTTCGCTCATCTTCACCGATTTCGAAGAACTGCATGGCGATCGCGCTTTTGCCGACGATCACGCCATCGTCGGCGGTCTGGCGCGCTTCAACGGCCAACCGGTGGTCGTGATCGGTCATCAGAAAGGCCGCGATACCAAGGAAAAAATTTACCGCAACTTCGGAATGCCGCGTCCGGAAGGCTATCGCAAGGCCTTGCGCCTGATGAAGCTGGCCGAAAAGTTCGGCCTGCCAGTGATGACCTTCGTCGATACGCCGGGGGCCTATCCCGGCATCGACGCGGAGGAGCGCGGTCAGTCGGAAGCGATCGGACGCAATCTCTATGTCATGGCCGAACTCAAGGTGCCGGTGATCGTTACCATTATCGGTGAGGGCGGTTCCGGTGGGGCATTGGCCATCGCCGTCGGCGATGTGGTGCAGATGCTGCAATATTCGACCTACTCCGTCATCTCGCCCGAAGGTTGCGCCTCAATTCTGTGGAAGAGTGCCGAAAAGGCACCGGAAGCCGCCGAAACCATGGGGATTACGGCGCAGCGTCTGAAGACACTGGGGTTGGTGGATCGCATCGTCAATGAGCCAATGGGCGGTGCGCATCGCGATCATGCAGCCATGGCGCAGAACCTGAAAAAGGCCTTGCAAGATGCGCTCAAGCAGTTGTCCGGCCTGTCGACTGCTGAGCTTCTTGAGGCGCGCTATGAGCGGTTGATGAGCTATGGCCGCTACAAGGAACAAGCGGTCGCCTGATTTGCCGAGCCGGATTGACGCGTTTCTGGCCGAACGCGTTAATCCTGATGGCCAACTTTGCGTTGGCCTATCCGGTGGTTGCGATTCCGTCGTGCTCTTGCATCTGCTCGCCAAGAGCCGCTTCGCAACACAGCTTTCAGCGATCCACGTGCATCATGGCCTTTCGCTCAATGCCGATGCTTGGCAGGCACATTGCATAGCGTTCTGTAATGAGCTTTGCGTCCCGCTGGTGGTCCGCCATGTCGAAGTACCCCGGGCGAGCGGTGATGGTCTGGAGGCCGCAGCTCGGCGGGCGCGTTATGAGGCCTTTGCTGAAAGCGGCGCCGATTTCCTGCTGCTGGCACAACATCGGGGTGACCAGGCGGAAACCGTGCTCTTCAATCTGTTGCGCGGTGCCGGTGTCGTCGGTGCTGCGGCAATACCTGTCGAGCGCGCATTTCGCCGAATTCGCGTCCTGCGCCCTATGCTATCGATCTCGAGAGCCGAAATTGAAGCTTACGCAAATGCGCAGGGCTTGAGCTGGGTGGACGACGAAAGCAACGCCGATATTTCGTTCAGCCGTAATTTTTTGCGGCATGAAATTCTGCCGGCACTTGCCGATCGATTTCCTGGGGTGGAGTCGGGCCTGGCTCAGGCTGCAGAGAACTTTGCCGAAGCGTCGGCCTTGCTTGACGAGTTAGCGGAGCAGGATTGGACGCATGTTTCTCTCGGTGACGATGTTCAAATCAAACAACTGCGTCAACTTTCGGCAGAGCGGATCAAAAACATGCTGCGTTTCCGTCTTCGTCAGCTTGGCTGGCGAACGCCAGATGCACCGCGGCTGGCCGAGTTTGTCAGGCAACTGCGTCAAGCCGGGCCGGACCGGCACCCCTCTCTGGCCTTGCCAGATGGCGAAATGCGTGTCGCGCGAGGGCGGCTGAGTTGGACGTCAAAATAAATACATTCTGTTACCGACCACCATTCCGCGGTACATGGCCTTCAGTTACAATCCTTAGATCATTTTCTCTGAATTAGGTCATGATTACTGGATCCATTGTTGCCATCGTCACCCCCATGCATGAGGATGGGAGTCTCGATTTCGGCTCGCTGCGCAACCTGGTCGACTTTCATGTGCGTGAAGGTACAGACGCGATCGTCGTCGTTGGTACCACCGGTGAGTCGCCGACAGTCAATGTCGAAGAGCATTGCGAACTGATCAAGGTGACGGTGGAACACGCCGCGGGCCGGATTCCAATCATTGCTGGAACGGGAGCGAACTCAACGGCTGAAGCCATCGAGCTGACCGAATTTGCCAAGAAGGCTGGCGCCAACATGGCGCTGTCCGTGGTTCCGTATTACAACAAGCCGACACAGGAAGGGTTGTACCGCCACTTCAAGGCCATCGCTGAGGCGGTCGATCTGCCGGTGCTGCTCTATAACGTGCCTGGCCGCACGGTGGCTGACATGTCCAACGACACGATCCTGCGTTTGGCGCAGGTGCCGGGCATCGTTGGGGTCAAGGATGCTACGGGCAATTTTGATCGTGCCTGTGATTTGATTGCCAAGGCGCCGAAGGATTTTGCGCTGTACAGCGGCGACGACATGACCTGTGTGTCGACCATCATGATGGGTTTCCACGGCAATATCTCGGTGACGGCCAATGTCGCTCCGCGGATGATGCATGAAATGTGTGTGGCCGCTGCCGCCGGCGATGTTGCCAAGGCTCGCGCAATCCACTTCAAGTTGCTCGGCCTGCACCGTGATCTGTTCTGTGAAGCTAACCCCATTCCGGTCAAGTGGGCTGTGCACAAGCTCGGGTTGATGCCGAACGGTATTCGTTTGCCTTTGACGACCTTGTCTGAAGCTGCTCAAGCAAGAGTGCTTGCTGCTCTGCAACAAGCCGGTTTGGTCGGCTGAGGAGGAGATGTATATGAATCGTCGTCTGTCTGGCTTGGCGCTGGCGCTGCTTGCCATGGCTGCAGCAGGGTGTAGTGTTCTGCCCGAGTCGCGCAAGATTGACTACAAGTCGGCCGGTAAGGCTCCGACCTTGGAGATTCCTCCGGATTTGTCCCAAGTTTCACGGGATGATCGATACTCGGTGCCTGATGTTGGTGGTAAAGGCAGCGCAACTTTCTCTGCATACAGTGCCGATCGATCTGCAGCTAATCAGGCTCAGAATTCCATGGTGCTGCCTCAGGTGGACAAGGTGCGTGTCGAGCGCTCTGGTAGCCAGCGTTGGCTGGTTGTTGCGGCGCCAGCTGACAAACTTTGGGATAACGTCAAGGAGTTCTGGCAGGAGTTGGGTTTCATTATCTCGGTCGAGCGCCCGGACGCAGGCGTGATGGAAACCGATTGGGCTGAAAACAGGGCGAAAATTCCCGATGACTTGATCCGCAGTACTTTGGGCAAGCTTTTGGATACGCTTTATTCGACCGGTGAGCGGGATAAATTCCGCACGCGTTTCGAGCAAGGCGCAGAACAGGGGACAACGGATATCTACATCAGCCATCGCGGTATGGAAGAGGTTTATACCTCTTCGGCAAAGGATGATACGCGCTGGCAGCCGCGTCCCGCGGATCCTGAGTTGGAAGCCGAAATGCTGCGTCGCCTGATGGTTCGCCTCGGTGCTGACGACAAACGTGCAGAAGCTTCGTTGGCGGCGGCAGTCAAGGCTGAACCGAAGGCCAAGCTGGCGGCGACCGATGGTGGCAAGCTGGAGGTCTATGAACGTTTCGATCGTGCTTGGCGGCGTGTAGGCTTGGCCCTCGACCGTGTCGGTTTTACGGTTGAAGACAGGGATCGTTCGCGTGGGTTGTATTTTGTCCGCTACGTCGATCCGGAGGTAGATAACCGCAAGAAGGACGAGGGCTGGATGTCCAAGTTGGCATTCTGGAAGAGCAGCTCAGCTCCGGCCAGTGCACAGGTGCAGTACCGTATACACGTCAGTGATGTTGGAGGGCAGAGTGTTGTTCAGGTTTTGACCAGCGAAGGCGGTACAGACAAGTCTGATACTGCCAAGCGCATCATTAACCTATTGCTGCAGCAGCTTCAGTAACACAGTAGGGAATTGGTAGAAAAAATCCCGGCAATGGCCGGGATTTTTATTGTCCACTCGTTGCTTCATGGGCTCAATATTTGCACCTGCAGAAGCGCATAATCAGGTGGACAAAAAAACGGGGCCGAAGCCCCGTTTTTCGTTGCGGCGAAGCCTGATTACTTCTTGGCTTCCATGCCAGCCATACCGGCTTGCTCAGCCGGCTTGGCTTCCATGCCTTGCATACCGGACATGCCAGCCATACCAGCTTGTTCAGCCGGCTTGGCTTCCATGCCTTGCATACCGGACATGCCAGCCATACCAGCTTGTTCAGCCGGCTTGGCTTCCATGCCAGACATGGCAGCCGGTTGGGCCGGAGCCGGAGCGGCGGCAGCCGGTTCTTCCTTCTTACCGCAAGCGGTCAGAGCAACGGCGAGCAGGGCAGCAACGAGAATAGACTTGTTCATGGGATTTCCTTATCGACAAGAACCAATAAAATCTGAATTATCGGAGATCAGGAGCTACCTGATCAGACTATAAGTATAGCACTATTTCGTTGATTGACGAGGTATTGGTGCGCTGCGCAATGGTAACTGAATATTACAGACCGAGTGTCGATCCTGTGGCAGGTTCCCCACCTTCTGCCCAGATTTCGGCAAAGCGGTTTGCATAGGGATGTATTTCGTCAGCTTCATCGATCAGCAACTTGCTGCGTGCCTGGTCGCGGTCGAAACGGATCAGAGCGTGACGGCCGTCCACTAGAAGCATTGCGTCGCGCAAATGAGCCAGTTGATCGGGGGTTTGCTGCGCTGAGATTTGGTGTGTGTAGGTCGAAAACAGGTTGGCCAGGCGCGGGTGCTGATGGCGTAGCGGCTCGGCATTGCGCACCGCGATATGCAGCGCATCGCGTTGGCCGGAGCGCAGGAGTCGTTTCAGTTCATCAATCCGTGCGGGGGTGTCGAGCTTCATGGCGAGCAAATCTTCGTCATAAATGCGGATCGAGTACTCGGCCATCGCCAGTAGGCGGTCTATGGCCAACTGGTAGTCAGCCCAGGAGGTGATCAGTTCGCGAGACATGGCGCTTAGTGTAACCGATTGATAGAATTCGCGCTTTTTTCGGAGGCGAGCGTGCCGATCGGGATCATCGAGTCATTGGATCATGAGGCGAGAGGAATTGCCCGTCAGGAAGGCAAAGCCATCTTTGTCGATGGTGCCTTGCCGGGGGAGACTGTCGAATATGCCAGCTTTCGCCGCAAGCCAAATTACGAGCTGGCTCACCTGGTTGGAGTGATCAAGCCGTCCAATGCTCGGGTCGAGCCGCGTTGCCCACATTTCAATATTTGCGGTGGTTGTGCGATGCAGCACGTCGAGCCGTCTGCCCAGGTGGCGGTGAAGCAGCGCATTCTTGAAGACAGCTTGTGGCATATCGGTCGGGTACGCCCGGAAACCATGTTGCCTCCGATCCACGGCGAAGCCTGGGGTTATCGCCACAAGGCCCGTCTCGGTGTTCGCAACGTGCCGAACAAGGGTGGCATGTTGGTCGGTTTTCATGAACGGAGGAGCAGCTACATCGCCGATATCCGAACCTGCCCGATTCTGCCGCCGCACGTATCCGATCTGTTGATACCCATGCGCGAACTGTTCGGTTCGCTGTCGATTTCCGATCGCCTGCCCCAAGTTGAAGTCGCTGTTGGGGAGGAGTGTACGGTACTCGTTTTGCGTATTCTGGTGCCTCTGACAAAGATAGACGAGACGCTGATCAAGGAGTTCGCCGATCGTCATCAAGTGGTGATCTACCTGCAGCCGAAAGGCCCGGATACGGCGCAGCGTTTCTATCCGTTGCCTGGGTCGGCGCTAACTTATTCCTTGCCGGAATTCGATATTTCTTTCGAGTTTCGACCGACCGACTTCACGCAGGTGAACCATGCGGTCAATCGCGTATTGGTCGGGCGAGCTTTGCGCATGCTCGATCCGCAACCGGGCGAGCGGATCGCCGACCTGTTTTGCGGATTGGGTAATTTCACGCTGCCGATTGCACGTTCCGGTGCGACGGTTGTCGGTATTGAAGGAAGCCCGGGCTTGGTCAAACGAGGGCAAGAAAGCGCAGAGCGGAACGGCTTGGTAGGACAGGTGGAATTCGGTGTGGCCAACCTTTTCGATTGCACCGAAGAGTCTCTCGGCAAGCTTGGGCGTTTCGACAAGATGCTGATCGATCCGCCGCGCGAGGGGGCGATCGAGGTAGTCAAGGCCCTGGGGGCGGAGGCGCCACGGCGTATCGTCTATGTTTCCTGCAGTCCGGCAACCCTGGCTCGCGATGCCGCGGTGCTCTGTCAGGTCAAAGGGTATGCGCTTAGATCGGCCGGTGTGGTCAATATGTTCCCGCATACGGCCCATGTCGAATCGATTGCGCTATTCGAACGGAAATAAAAAAGGCGGCCTCGGCCGCCTTTTTTGCGAACAGGAGACCGATCAGTCGCGTTCGCCGGTCAGTGCCATGATCAGTTGCAGCAAGCTGACGAAGATGTTGTACAGATCCAGATAGACCGCGAGGGTAGCGCTGACATAGCTGGTTTCTCCGCCCTGCACGATTCGGCTAATGTCGTGGAGCAGGTAGAACGAAAAGAGTACGACGACGACTGCGGCAATGGCGAGCGACAGGGCCGGGATCTGGAAGAAGATGTTGGCTACAGAGGCCAGCAGGACAACGATCAGGCCAGCAAAAAGGAATTTACCCATGCCACTGAAGTCGCGTTTGCTGACGGCGGCGACTGAAGAGAGGGTAAAGAAGATCGCCCCAGTTCCCCCGGCAGCAAGGGTGATCATCGATCCGCCGTTGGAAAAGCCCAGAGCGAATTGCAGAATGCGCGACAGCATGAGCCCCATGAAGAAAGTGAAGGCAAGCAATAGTCCTACACCCGTCGCACTGTTGCGGTTCTTTTCGATGCCCCAGATGAAAGCCCAGGAAATGCCCAGGAAAAGGAGGAAGGAAATCAGCGGGCTGCCGGCGAAGAAGCTGAACCCCAGTTGAATGCCGACCAGTGCGCCGATGGCCGTCGGGACCATGGACAGGCCGAGCAGCATATAGGTGTTGCGCAGTACGCGATTCTGCTGTTGGGCTAGATCGGTGGAAGTTTGGTGGGCGAATTCAAAATTAGTGGTCATGCAGCAGACTCCTTTTGCTGTTTCAGTTGAAGCGTAAGACTAGCGGACGCCCAGGGAAGTTTCAATCATTGGCCGACGGCTTCTGCGGCAGTGGGGCGGGCTGTGATATGATGCGCGCCGCACGGGGCTGTGGCAGAGCGGTTGAATGCACCGGTCTTGAAAACCGGCGTGCCGAAAGGCATCGTGAGTTCGAATCTCACCGGCCCCGCCAATTCCTACGCTTACAGTTCGAGAAAGTCACCGACCTCACGGTCGCGGGCGAGCGTGTCGGCATAGCCCAAGTCTATCAGCGCGCGGGTGTAAGGTTTCTCGAACAACAGATAGCTGGTCAGCGCACCGCCGCGCCGATTCATCGCACCCAATCCTCCCAGTAATAGTTTGACCGATCGCGGCAAGGCCTTGGCGTGATCTGCTGCGATGCGATCGAGCCGTTCCGAGGGCGAAATGATCAGCGAGTCGATCGGTTTCAGCGGCAGTCCGGCTGTTGCGCGAACCTCCGGTGGAATGACGGAGAGCGTTCGATTGATGCGCTGCATACGCTCGATATCGACCGCCAGGCTGTCCAGGAAGATGCTGGATAATGCATGGCCGGCAATTTGCGCCAGCGACGGATAGGCGCCCTCGGATCGTCTTTCCTGGGTTTCGTGTTTGCGTCCAGCGCCGATGATCAGTATTTTCTCGGCGCCGAGGTGAATTGCCGGGGAGATCGGTGCCAAATGGCGCATCGAACCATCACCGAAAAATTCGCGGTGGATACGCATGGCGGGGAAAATGAAAGGGATGGCACTCGATGCCAGTAGGTGGTCGATACCGAGTTGAGTACGGATGCCGATGCGCTGAACCCGTTGCCAGGGCTGGGTGTCAGGGTGGGCCTGGAAAAAACTGATGTTTTCGCCGGATTCGTAGCCGGAGGCGGAAATGCTGACTGCGTGCAGCGCACCGCTGGTAATGCTGCGCTCGATGCCGGGGAGGTCGAGATGATGTTCGAGCAGGCCACGCAGTGGGGAGTTGTCGAGCAGGGAGCGCGGTTGGTTGCGAATGAGCCAGCCGAATGCCATCAGTGATAGCCAGCGTGCACCGGAGGCGGCAATACCGGCCGGGTCGGCACGGTAAATGTGCGACGCGTGCATATTGCGCCAGACGTTGGCCAGGCGAGAGACGGCCTTGCCGAAGTTGTCGGCCAGGCAGGCCAGGCTGGCGGCGTTGATGGCGCCGGCCGAGGTGCCGCAGAGAATCGGAAATGGATTGTGGCGTCGGTTGCTGGAAAGCTTCGAAATCGCCAACAGGACACCCACCTGATAGGCGGCGCGGGCGCCGCCGCCGGTCAGTACCAAGCCGGTCAGCGGGCGTTTCTTCGACGGTGATGAACTGGTTGTTGCCACCTTGACGAGCCCCCTGTGCCGGACTGACTCGGATTCTTGCAGCGTCCGGGCTACGAATGATGATGCCCGAATGCCGAGGTGGCGTACAGGGGGTTAATCCAGCCGGCTACGTAGTGCGTCGGCCCAGCAGTTGGGTGTTTCGTACAGGCGTACCTGTTCCAGGCGCAGGTGGTTGCCGTAGGTGTCGCGGTACACCGAGTCCAGGCGCTCGAAGGCAATGCGCGCAAGGTTTTCAGCGGTAGGTACGCGATCGAGGATCACCGTCTTGTGGCCGGGCAGGGAGTTGAGAAAATCAACGATGGCGGTGTCGCCGGCGTAGGCAAGGAAAGCATGATCCCATTCATTGACCAAGTGCTCCTTGGCCAGGTCTTTGACCTGGGAGAAATCCATGACCATGCCGTTGGCCGCATCGCCGGCCTTGTCGATGACACTGCCCGACAGCGTGATTTCGATGACGTAGCGGTGCCCGTGCAGATGACGGCACTGGCTTTTGTGGTCGGGAATCCGGTGCCCGGCGTCGAATTCGAGGCGGCGGGTAATCAACATGATGGTATTGCTTTCGAAAGCGGTCGCGGATTATACAATGTGCCATGCTCAGCACTAACGATCATCGCCGGGACAGCGCCGGCCTGCTCTACGTCTATCCCGTCGTGTCGCGCCGCGCCGGCGGGGTTTCGGTGGGCATCAACCTGAATCCGAACAATGCCTGCAATTGGGCGTGTGTCTATTGCCAGGTCGAAAACCTGCAACGCGGCGGGCCGCCGCCGCTCGATTTGCCGCGGCTGAAGCGGGAGTTGGCGGGCTTCCTCGATGATCTACTGCACGGCGATTTCATGGTGCGCCATGTCGCGCCGGAAGCGCGGCAACTGAAGGACATTGCCTTCTCGGGTAACGGCGAGCCGACGAGTGCTCCGGAATTCCTGGCGGCCATTCGCTGTGTTCGCGAGGTGCTATATAGCGTTGGTCTGGCCGGCAAGCTGCCGGTGCGGCTGATTACCAACGGTAGCTTGCTGCATCGAGCCGAGGTACAGCAAGGGATTGCCGAGTTGGCGGCCATGGGCGGCGAAGTCTGGTTCAAGATCGATCGTGCGCAGGCGGATGAAGTGGCTGAAATTAACGGTATTCAGCAAGCGCTGGATAAAACGGCGCGCCACTTGGCTATTTGCGCCGATCTGGCGCCGACCTGGGTGCAGACCTGCTGGTTTGCGCTGGATGGCGTGGCACCGTCGACGGCTTCGCGGCAAGCGTATTGCGATTTGCTGCGGCCGTTGGCGGCGCAAATCAGTGGGGTCCATCTCTATGGGCTGGCACGTCCTTCCATGCAGCCGCAGGCTCCGCGCCTGAGCCGCTTGCCGGCCAATGAGCTCGAGGCTTTTGCCGGGCAGATAGAAAAAGAAACGGGCATCCGGGTCTCTGTTTCCCCGTAATGCCCGTTGCTGCGGTGCACGCCCCGTTTGGGGCAAAAATCAGGCCGCTTTCTTGGCGTGGCTGCGTGCCGACTTCTTCAGCGACTTGTACAGTTCCGGTTCCTGCGACTTCAGGTACTCGATCACTTCCCAGTCTTCGCGCTTGATGCCCTTGATGTCGATTTGTTCGACATGTACCAGGCGCAGCAGTTCGCGCACCGGCTTCGGCATGTTGCGGCCGCTTTCGTAGCGGGAGCCGCCGCTCTGGGTCACGCCCAGGGTGGACCAGAATTGTTGTTGGTTCAGGCCGAGCTTGCGACGGATTTCGCGAGCGTCGATCTTCTCGATGGTCTTGACGGTAGTCATCATTCAATCTCCATTCGCTAGTGTCATTTGGCTACCCAAGCATCCTAGCGTTATATGACTTAGGTAATATGACCAAGTGTATATACATGTATGACAAAGTTCAAGTGTCAATGACATAATTATTTTTTAATGACTGTGATTAGTTTTATTAAAAATGATATTTTGAACCATTGGGTGGTTTTGGTGTCTGGCAGCCAGGGCTTTGCGAAGCGGGAGCGATGCTCTAAGATTTGGCATCAAAATCTGACTGAGGTTCGTTCGATGCTGGTTCGGGAAATCCTTCGCGTCAAAGGCGGAACGCTCTACACGGCGACGCCGCAACAGTCGCTGGCCTCTGCGATCGATCTGATGGCGGATCTCGATCTTGGCTCCCTGGTCGTTATGGAAGGCGGCAAGATGGTGGGTATGCTGACCTTCCGCGAGGTGCTGCGCGCCATGAAGCAAAGCGGCATGCAGCCGGATAGCGTGACGGTCGGTCAGGTGATGATGTCCGAGCCGGCAACCGGCTATCCGGACATGGAAGCGAATGATCTGCGCCGCCTGATGATCGATAAGCACTCGCGCTATTTGCCCATCGTGGAAAACGGCGTGCTGCTCGGTGTAATTTCGTTCCTCGATGTGGCCAAGGCGGTGCTGGAAGAGCAAAGCTTCGAAAACAAGATGTTGAAGAATTACATCAAGAACTGGCCGGACGAAACGCCGGCCTGATGTTCCGGGCTTCGAACGAAAGGCGGCTATGGCCGCCTTTTTCATTGTCCGAGGGGCGGAAAACGGAGCGTTGGCTTCCGAAAGTGCTGCTTGGAGCGTGATAAACTGCGAACTTCCCTGAATATTGGCAGCACCCTATGTCCGGTAATACTTTCGGTACCCTTTTTACGGTCACTTCTTTTGGCGAGTCGCATGGGCCGGGTATCGGCTGTGTGGTCGATGGTTGCCCCCCGGGGCTGGCGCTGTGTGAAGCCGATATCCAGGCCGAACTGGATCGCCGCAAGCCGGGCACTTCGCGCCATGTCACTCAGCGCCGCGAACCGGATACCGTGGAAATCCTGTCCGGGGTGTTCGAAGGCAAGACAACCGGAACGCCGATCGCGCTGTTGATCCGCAACCAGGATCAGCGCAGCAAGGATTACGGCAATATCGCTTCGACCTTCCGTCCGGGGCATGCCGATTACACCTATACCCAGAAATACGGTTTTCGCGACTATCGCGGCGGCGGTCGTTCGTCGGCGCGCGAAACCGCTGTGCGCGTAGCAGCCGGGGCGATTGCCCGCAAGTGGCTGAATGAGCGTTACGGCGTGAGCATCCGCGGCTGGATGAGCGCACTTGGTCCGATCGAAATTCCTTTTGTTGCGGAAGCAGAGATCGACGGCAACGCCTTCTTCGCGCCGAACGCCGGCATCGTGCCGGAGCTGGAAAGCTATATGGATGGCCTGCGCAAATCGCTTGATTCCGTGGGTGCGAAGATTACCGTCACTGCCCGCGGCGTGCCGGTGGGCTGGGGTGAGCCGGTTTATGACCGCCTCGATGCCGAGATTGCTTACGCCATGATGGGCATTAACGCGGTGAAAGGCGTCGAGATCGGCGCCGGTTTTGCCAGCGTGGCGCAAAAAGGCAGCGAGCACGGCGACGAAATGACGCCACAAGGCTTCGCCAGCAACCACGCCGGCGGCATCCTAGGCGGTATTTCGACCGGACAGGACATCGTGGTCAATATGGCGATCAAGCCGACCTCGTCCATCGCTCAGCCGCGCCGTTCGATCAATCTCGATGGCGAGGCCATCGAAGTGGCGACCGAAGGGCGTCATGACCCCTGCGTGGGCATTCGGGCGACGCCGATTGCCGAAGCCATGCTGGCGCTGGTGTTGATGGATCATGCGTTGCGCCATCGTGCCCAATGTGGCGATGTGGACTGCAAGACCCCACGCATCGCAGGGAAAATCGCATAGAATCGAAAGCTTTTCGACGTTAATTTTTAGTAGAACGCTGCACTTAGGGAGCCCATCATGCAAGTCGATCACCACGACCTCCATTCCGAATTCCCCGAGATGGCCGATGCCATCGATGCGCTGAAGAGCGGGAATGCCCACTTCGCCAAACTGTTCGCGACCTATCACCGTCTGACCGGCCGCGTCGAGGATCTGGAAGAGAACGACATGCCGGTCGCCGACTTCACGCTTGAAGATATGAAGAAGCAGCGCGTCAAGCTGAAGGACGAGCTCTACCACATCCTGCTGGCCTACCGTGCCGGCCAACAGGCTGCCAAGTAAGAAGCGCAGCCTCGCCCGAGGGTGCATCCGGTAAAATCGCCGGATGCACGCTTTGCCCTACTGGCGCCTCTCGGGTTACTACTTTTTCTACTTTGCCTTCATCGGCGCGTTTTCGCCGTATTTCGGGCTCTATCTCCAATCGCTGAGTTTTTCCGCCTGGGACATCGGTCTGCTGATGTCGCAGATGCAGTTGATGCGCCTGTTTGGCCCCAACGTCTGGGGCTGGGTGGTGGATCGCTTCGGGCATCGGCTGGCAGTCATCCGCTTGGCGGGCGCGGTCGGACTGGCGGGTTTTCTCGCATTTTTCTGGCTCGACAAGCTGCCCGGCATGCTGCTGGCGATGGCGGTGCTGGCCTTCTTCTGGAGCGCTGCCTTGCCTTTGGTCGAGGCGCTGACTTTCGATCACTTGCACGAAGAGCCCGGGCGCTACAGCAAGCTGCGCGTCTGGGGGTCGATCGGCTTCATCGTCGCGGTCATGGCGACCGGTGCTGTGCTCGATCTTGTACCGCCGATCGGGGTGTTGTGGGTCTGCGCCTTGATCCTGTCGGGCATTCTGGCTTTCGCTACGGTCTTGCCCGAAGCGCCGCACATCAAGCATCACGAATCGGCGCCGGCCATTGGCGAAATTCTCAAGGCCGGTCCGGTGCGTGGTTTTCTGGTCGCCTGTTTTGCCATGTCGGTGGCGCATGGCGCTTATTACGTCTTCTATTCCATCCATCTGGCCGATCATGGCTACAGCAAGACGAGCGTCGGCCTGCTGTGGTCGCTCGGGGTGCTGGCCGAGATCGTCGTCTTCATGGCGATGCCGAAACTGTCGCGGCGCTTCTCGTTGCGGCACATCATGCTCTTCTGCTTTGCCACGGCTGCGTTGCGCTTCGTGCTGATCGGCTGGGGCGTGGAGTCGCTGACCGTCATGGTCTTCGCTCAGTTGCTGCATGCCTTTACCTTCGGCGCTTACCACGCATCGGCGATCGCTGCCGTAAGCCAGTGGTTTCCCGGCAAGGCACAGGCGCGCGGGCAGGCCTTGTATTCCAGTCTGACCTTCGGCGCCGGCGGTTTGCTCGGCGCACTGATCAGCGGAAGAACCTGGGATGCCTGGGGGGCGGGATGGACCTTTTCGCTCGGTGCGGCCTTCGCTTTGCCGGGCTTGTACTGCATCTGGCGCTGGCTGCATGTGACTGCTGCGGTGCACGGGCCAAAATGGCAAAAAACCGACGATCCTGTGCAATAATCCAAAGCTTTCTGGCCTACTTTGAGTTCCATGTCGAAGACTCTTTACGACAAGCTTTGGGATAACCACGTCGTCCATCAAGAAGCGGACGGCACGGCCCTCATCTACATCGATCGCCACCTAGTGCACGAGGTGACCAGCCCGCAGGCTTTCGAAGGCCTGAAGCTGGCCGGCCGCAAGCCGTGGCGCGTTTCGTCCATCGTGTCGACGCCCGATCACAACACGCCGACCGATCACTGGGAAGAAGGCATCAAGGACCCGATCTCGCGCCTGCAGGTCGAGACCCTCGACGCCAATATTCGTGAAGTCGGCGCGCTTGCCTATTTCCCGTTCAAGGATCCGCGCATGGGCATTCTCCATGTGGTCGGTCCGGAAAACGGCGCGACCCTGCCCGGCATGACCGTGGTGTGTGGCGACTCGCATACCTCGACGCACGGCGCATTTGCCTGCATGGCGCACGGCATCGGTACGTCCGAAGTTGAGCACGTGATGGCGACGCAATGCCTGGTGCAGAAAAAGTCCAAGACCATGCTGATTGCCGTCGAAGGGCAATTGGGCAAGGGCGTGACGGCCAAGGACGTGGCGCTGGCCATCATCGGCAAGATCGGCACGGCCGGCGGTACCGGCTACGCCATCGAATTCGGCGGCTCGGCCATTCGCAGTCTGTCGATGGAAGGTCGCATGACCCTGTGCAACATGGCCATCGAGGCCGGTGCGCGCATGGGCTTCGTCGCGGTCGATGACACGACGATCAATTACCTGAAGGGCCGTCCCTTCTCGCCGACCGGCGAGACCTGGGACAAGGCAGTCGCCTACTGGCGTACGCTGCACTCCGATGCCGGCGCGCAATTCGATCATGTGGTTAACCTGAAGGCCGAAGAAATTCGCCCGCAGGTGACCTGGGGTACCTCGCCGGAGATGGTCGTTTCGGTCGACGGCATCGTGCCCGATCCAGCCAAGCAGACCGATCCGGTCAAGCGCGAGGGCATGGAACGCGCGCTGCAATACATGGGGCTGAATCCGAATACGCCGATCAAGTCGATTCCGGTCGACAAGATTTTCATCGGTTCCTGCACCAACTCGCGTATCGAGGATTTGCGCGAAGCTGCCGCCGTGCTCAAGGGGCGCCACATCGCTTCGAACATCAAGCTGGCGCTCGCCGTGCCGGGTTCCGGCCTGGTCAAGCGTCAAGCCGAGGAGGAGGGGCTGGACAAGGTGTTCGTCGCTGCCGGGTTCGAATGGCGTGAGCCGGGCTGTTCGATGTGTCTGGCTATGAACGCCGACCGTCTGGAGCCGGGCGAGCGCTGTGCCTCGACCTCGAACCGCAATTTCGAAGGGCGTCAGGGCGCCGGTGGTCGTACCCATCTGGTCAGTCCAGCGATGGCGGCTGCCGCGGCGCTGGCCGGGCATTTCGCCGACGTGCGCGACATCCTCTGAGGAGCGTTCGATGCGTAGCCTGATTTTCTCCGGTTTTCTCTGTCTCCTGGCAGCCTGCAACACGGCGCAGGGCGTCAAGAAAGATGTCGCCGTCGGCGTCGAGAAAACTGGCGAGGCCCTGCAGAAGGGCGGTCAGGCGGTCGAAGGTGCAATGAACAAGACAGGTGAAGTGGTCGGTGGCGCCATCAAGAAGGGTGGCGAAGCCGTACAGAAGGTGGTGGAGTAAATGGATAAGTTTGTTCGTCTGGAAGGCTTGGTGGCGCCGCTCGATCGCAGCAACGTCGATACCGATGCCATCATCCCCAAGCAGTTCCTCAAGTCGATCAAGCGTTCCGGCTTCGGGCCGAACGCCTTCGACGAGTGGCGTTACATGGATGTCGGCCAGCCGGGGCAGGATTGCTCGCAGCGCCCGAAGAACCCCAATTTCGTGCTGAACCAGCCGCGCTATCAGGGCGCCGAAGTGCTGCTGACCCGTGCCAACTTCGGTTGCGGCAGCTCGCGCGAGCATGCCCCCTGGGCGCTGCTCGACTTCGGTTTCAAGGCGATCATCGCCGAATCGTTTGCCGATATCTTCTTCAATAACTGTTTCAAGAACGGCATCCTGCCCATCGTGCTACCGGCCAACGAGGTCGATGCGCTGTTTGGGCAGGTTGAAGCGAATCCGGGTTACAAGCTGGTTGTCGACCTGCCGGCGCAGGTGGTGATTCGTCCGGATGGCCATGCCATTCCCTTCCAGATCGACGCCTTCCGCAAGGAATGCCTGCTCAACGGCTGGGACGATATCGGCCTGACCTTGCGCCATGCCGAAAAGATCAAGGAATTCGAGGCCAAGCGCCGCATCGAACAGCCCTGGCTGTTCGCGTAACAAGGAGAGAACATGAAGATTTGCGTCCTGCCGGGTGACGGCATCGGTCCTGAAATTACCGCCGAAGCGGTGCGCGTCCTCAAGGCGCTCGATCTCAAGTTCGAGATGGAAACGGCCCTGCTGGGCGGTGGTGCGGTCGATGCGACCGGTAATCCCTATCCGGAAGCGACGCAGAAGCTAGCCCGCGAAGCAGATGCCGTGCTGCTCGGCGCAGTTGGCGGCCCGCAATGGGACAGCCTGCCGCGCGAACAGCGCCCGGAGCGCGGTCTGTTGGGCATTCGCAAGGATCTGAACCTGTTCGCCAATCTGCGTCCGGCCATTCTCTACCCGGAACTGGCCAATGCCTCAACCTTGAAGCCGGAAGTGGTTGCCGGTCTCGATATCCTGATCGTGCGCGAGCTGACCGGCGACATCTATTTTGGTCAGCCGCGTGGCGTGCGTGAGGAAAACGGCGAGCGCGTCGGCTTCAACACCATGGTCTATAGCGAGTCGGAAATCCGCCGCATCGGCCACGTCGCTTTCCAGGCAGCCCAGAAGCGCAACAAGAAACTGTGCTCGGTGGACAAGATGAACGTGCTGGAATGTACCCAGCTTTGGCGCGACGTGATGATCGAAGTGTCCAAGGACTACCCGGATGTCGAACTCAGCCACATGTTGGTCGACAACGCCGCCATGCAACTGGTCAAGGCGCCGAAGCAGTTCGACGTGATGGTGACTGGCAATATGTTCGGCGACATCCTGTCCGATGAGGCATCGATGCTGACGGGGTCCATCGGCATGCTGCCGTCCGCTTCGCTGGATGACAAGAACAAGGGTCTGTACGAGCCGTCGCACGGTTCGGCACCGGATATCGCCGGCAAGGGCGTGGCTAATCCGCTGGCCACCATACTGTCGGCGGCGATGATGCTGCGCTACACCTTCGGCCTCGACGAGCAGGCGGTGCGTGTCGAAAACGCCGTCAAGAAGGTGTTGGCGCAAGGCTATCGCACTGGCGATATCTACGAGCGTGGTACCAACAAGGTGGGGACGAAGGAAATGGGCGACGCTGTGTTGGCGGCGCTGGCGTAATCCGCTAGTCGGGTTCGTGCGTTATACGGATTTTATTGGGAGAAGGTTTTCATGAAGAAGGTTGGTCTGGTCGGTTGGCGTGGCATGGTCGGTTCCGTGCTGATGCAGCGCATGGTCGAAGAGGGTGATTTTGCCCATATCGATCCGGTGTATTTCTCCACCTCTGCCGCAGGCGGCAAGGCCCCGGTGTTCGGCGGCAAGGAGGCCTCCCTGCCGCTGCAGGATGCATCCAATATCGATGCGCTGAAGGTTTGCGAGATCATCATCACCTGTCAGGGCGGCGACTACACCAAGGAAGTCTTCCCCAAGCTGCGCGCTGCCGGCTGGAATGGCCATTGGATTGATGCGGCCTCGGCGCTACGCATGGCCGATGACGCCGTGATCATCCTCGATCCGGTCAACATGAATGTGATCAAGGATTCTCTGGCCAAGGGCGGTAAGAACTGGATCGGTGGCAACTGCACCGTCTCGCTGATGCTGATGGGCCTGGGCGGCCTGTTCCAGAACGACCTGGTCGAGTGGGCGACGTCCATGACCTACCAGGCTGCTTCCGGCGCCGGGGCCCAGAACATGCGCGAACTGATCTCCCAGATGGGCGTCATTCACGACTCGGTCAAGGATCTGCTGGCCGATCCGGCTTCCGCCATCCTCGACATCGACCGCAAGGTGGCCGAAACCATCCGTTCCGACAGCTTCCCGAAGAAGAACTTCCGCAATACCCCGCTCGCCGGTTCGCTGATTCCCTGGATCGACGTCCCTTATGAGAACGGCCAATCCAAGGAAGAATGGAAGGGCGGTGCCGAATGCAACAAGATTCTCGGAAAGCCGGCATTCCGTACGGCCGGTTCGATTCCCATCGACGGGCTGTGCGTCCGTATCGGCGCCATGCGTTGCCATAGCCAGGCATTGACCATCAAGTTGAAGAAGGACGTGCCGCTCGACGAGATCAGCGACATGCTGGCCAAGGCCAATCCGTGGGCCAAGGTCGTGCCGAACGATCGCGAGATTTCCGAGCGCGAACTGACCCCGGCTGCTGTGACCGGCACCTTGACCGTTCCGGTGGGTCGTTTGCACAAGATGGCCATGGGCCCAGAATATCTGGCGGCCTTCACTTGCGGCGACCAGTTGCTGTGGGGCGCGGCTGAGCCCTTGCGTCGCATGCTGCGTATTCTGCTCGACGCTTGATGTAATATTTGGCAAATATGTTAACGGGGCTGCGGCCCCGTTTTTTATTTGTTGTGAATATGCAAATTGCAGGCTATGAGAAGCAGGTTTAGCTTGCATTGCTAAGTACATGATGTTAATTTGAAAGTCCCAAATTGACACTCAGGGTTTCGCCGTGAACGAAACTAATCGGTATAAATTTAAGAAAAATGCCATCGCTCTGGCGGTTGCATCTGGCATGTCTTTCCTGCCGTTTGCCGCTGATGCAGCGGGGCTGGGCAAGCTCAATGTATTGTCGGGTCTCGGTCAGCCGCTGCGCGCTGAGGTCGAAATCGGTGCCGCCAAGGAGGAGTTGTCTGGCATGACGGCCAGACTGGCACCGCAGGAAGCATTCAAGCAGGCGGGCGTCGATTTTAGTTCGGTCTTGTTTGATCTACGTTTTGCTGTCGATAAGCGGCCGAACGGTCAATCTGTCATCAAGGTGACTTCGTCGCGCCCGATCAACGAGCCGTTCATGGACTTCTTGATTGAGTTGAATTGGACGAATGGTCGCTTGGTGCGCGAGTACACTTTCCTGCTCGACCCGCCAGCTGATGTTGCAGTCAAGCCTATGGGGCGTCAAGCTGCTGAAGCCAAGGTGGTGGAGGTTGTCTCTGCGCCGGCAGCCAAGGCCGAGGGGAAGTCAGCGACTCCCAAAGTTGCTGCCACCGCGAAACCTGCTGCTGAGCCGGCGAAGAAAACCGCTGCTCCTGCGGAAAATGCGGATGCTCACGTGGTCAAGCAAGGCGAGACCTTGCGCAAGATCGCAGCCGACAGCAAGTACGAAGGGGTGTCTCTGGAGCAGATGCTGGTCGGTTTGTTCAAGAACAACCCCGATGCTTTTGTCGGCAACAATGTCAATCGCTTGAAAGCAGGAGCGATTCTCAATATCCCGGAAAAGTCGGCTGTTGAAGCGGTTACCGATGCCGAGGCGAAAAAGGTATACACAGCCCATGCAGGTGACTGGAATGCCTATCGCCAAAAATTGGCTTCCGCTACTGCCAAAGACGCAGCCAAGGACGATACAGCGGGGCAGGTCAGCTCTGGCAAGATAACAGCCAAGGTTGAGGAAAAGCTCGCACCGGTCGATCAGGCCAAGGATCAGGTCAAGGTTGCCAGAACCGATGCGCCCGCCAAGGGTGGTAAGGCCGGGCCTGCTGCCGATGATGCCGAGCGTATCGCCAAGGAAAAGGCCTTGAAAGAGGCCCAGGATCGCGTAGCACTGCTGGAAAAGAATGTCGGCGAACTGCAGAAGCTTCTGGAGTTGAAGAGCCAGAAATTAGCCGAAGTGCAGCAGGCTCAAGCGAAGAAGGAAGAGGTTAAGCCGGTTGAATCAGTTAAGCCGGTAGAGGCACCCAAGCCGGTTGAGCCGCCAAAGGTTGAACCCGCCGCCAAATCGCAGGAAGAGGTTAAACCGGTCGCTGCTGAAAAACCGGCAGAGCCGGTCAAGGCGCCGGAAGAGGTAAAACCGGTCGAGGCAGCCCCGCCGCCGCCACCTGCCCCGGCGCCGGCTCCGAAAAAGCCAGCTCCTCCGCCGCCGCCTCCGCCGGAACCCAGTTTGGTCGATACACTGCTGGAAGACCCATTGCCCTTGGCGGCCGGAGGTGGTCTGCTTGCCTTGTTGGCAGGGTTTTTCCTGGTCAAGCGTCGGCGTGGCAGCTCTTCCTCGGCGGAAACTACTGCTGTTCCGGCTCCGTCCAGCTTGGGGCCGAACTCGGTTTTCCGCATGACAGGGGGGCAGAGCGTTGACACTGGTAACACGCCGCCGCAAACCGGTGATTTCAGTCAAACCGGCCCAGGGGCGATCGATACGGACGAGGTCGACCCGGTAGCCGAGGCCGATGTCTATATGGCTTATGGGCGCGATACTCAAGCCGAGGAAATTCTGCTCGAGGCGCTGCAAAAGGATCCTCAGCGTACGGCAATTCATGCCAAGTTGCTGGAGATTTATGCCAATCGGGGCAGTGTGAAACAGTTCGAAACCCTGGCGGGCGAGTTGTATGCTCAGACCGGTGGTGCTGGCCCAGAGTGGCAAAAGGTTGCTGCCTTGGGGGCTCGTTTGGATCCGGCCAATCCGTTGTATTCCGGTTCTTCTGCACAAGCGGAAGCGCCTGCAGCTGAGGTTGTGCCGGTAATCCCGGACGTCAAGGCGACCTTGGCCATGCCGGGGGCGCTTTCTCAGATGGCGGAAGCCGCGCTGGAGTTGCCGGCGGAGGAGCCGTTAGTTATGCCAGAGGCTCCGCTTGTGGCCAGTGAGCCAGTTGCAGCGGAAGTTGATGCTGTTGCCGCGGCCGATGATATGGTCGGTCTCGATTTCGATCTTGGGTCTCCTGAAATTCCGCCGGTGGCAGAAGAAAACGTGGCTTCGCCGGAAATTTCCGGTAGCGATGCTCTGGACTTTGATCTTGGGAGCGAATTTGCGGCTGCGGTGCCGAGTTCTGCTCCGGTAGAAGTGCCTAGCTTCGAATTGCCGTCGGCGGCAGCAGAAGAGCTGGAGGCAGAACCCGCATTCGCTTCGGTGCCCGACTTCTCTCCGGAGGGTACACTCGTGGTTTCGCCTGCAACTGGTGACGATGTCGATATCGGTGTCAGCACATTTGTTGGCTTGGAGTCACCGGCGCAGGAATCAGAAAAGTCGGAAGAGCACGCTGAGCCTGAAGCGGTTGTGGACTTCGATCTGGATCTGGGGGGCGCAGGTACGGCTACCGTTGTTTCCAGTGATTTTGCCGCTGATTCCGGTACGGCCACTCTGGTTGCTAGCTCGGACCTGACCAGTGCGCTGGAGGTCGATAATCCGAAGTTGGCCGAGACAATGGTCAACACGGGGGCTCCCGATGATTCGCTGGAGTTCGACGTCAAGTTGACCGACTCGGTGTTCTTGGGTCAGCCGATGGCCTCCGATTTCGATATCGGGTCGATAAATCTGGACCTGTCTGCCGAGCCAAGCTCGGTGCCTGCGCCTGTCGAAGCTCCTATGGAGCCACAAGAGGCTGCGGTTCAGCATGATGCGCATTGGGAAGAGGTCAACACCAAGCTCGATCTGGCGAAGGCCTACGAGGAGATGGGTGACCTTGAAGGTGCCCGCGAATTGCTGCAAGAGGTTGTCGGGGAGGGTTCTTCCGATCTCGTCGACCAGGCTAAGTCGATACTGACACGCATCGGCGGTTAAAATAGCCGCTTGCAGATAGCTACATGGCCCCGCAAGGGGCTGTGTGCTTTTTGGGGCATCGATTTGTTACATCCTTCATCTGTCTTGCTAATTTGGCTATTGGCTGTCGTCGCGACGCAATACGCGGGTTATTGGGTGTTGGCAGCGCTCGTGGCAACGGCGTTGATGCTAACCGGGGTGTTAGAGCGTTGGCGGCGCTTTTTGTGGCGAAGTCGTTGGCTGTTTGCGATGCTGTGGTTGATTCTGGCCTATAACACGCCCGGCGAGGCTATGTTCGACTCGCCGTGGATGGTGACATATGAAGGTATGGCTGAGGCGAATCTTCATATGGCCCGACTGGCTGTCATGCTGCTCTGCCTGGCCTGGCTTTTTGCCCAAGCCGGGCGCGACGGGATTATCGAGGGCCTATGGGGTTTGTTGCATCCATTGCAGCGCTGGGGCATCTTGGATACCGAGCGAGTGGCTGTGCGCTTGTCGCTGGTGTTGTCCAATTTGCAGCAACCGTTGGTCCGTGGTGAATGGCGTCGGATGTTGTTGCATGATGGAGTGCTTGCAGGCCCTGAGCGACTCGAGTTACTCATGCCAAGCTGGTCGTGGCGCGATGCTTTGGCTGTGCTGGTGGGTGTCGTAATACTTGCAATGGTGGTGTTCTGGTGAGAATTGCCCTGGGTATCGAATACTGCGGAACAGCCTTTCGGGGATGGCAAAGCCAGGCGAACGCGCCTACCGTTCAGGAAGCTCTGGAAGCCGCTCTGGCGGTAATCGCCGGAGAACCGACAGGTGTCGTTTGTGCTGGCAGGACCGATGCGGGTGTTCATGCAACGCATCAGGTGGCGCATTTTGATACGCAAGTGGAACGTCCGCTGTCTGCCTGGGTCCGTGGAGTCAATACCCATCTGCCGGATGGCGTGGCTGTGCGTTGGGCTAAACCCGTTAGTGAAGAATTTCATGCGCGTTTCAGTGCGCGCGGACGGCGCTATCGTTATTTGCTGATTAACCGGCCGCAGCGTCCCGGCTTGTGGCAAGGGCGTGTGGGCTGGCATCACCTACCGCTCGATTTGGGTGCAATGCAGGATGCGGCGTGTCGTCTGTTGGGCGAACATGACTTTTCGGCTTTTCGGGCAGCAGAGTGTCAGGCGAAAACCCCGGTCAAGACGATGACCCAGGCGGAAGTGCGGGCTTGTGGGGCGATGCTGGTATTCGATTTCGAGGCCAGCGCCTTCCTGCATCACATGGTGCGCAACCTCGTCGGGACCCTGGTCTATATTGGCAAAGGTACCCATCCTCCACTCTGGGTGGATGAGCTACTGGCAATGAAGGATCGAAAGTTGGCGGCCCCGACCTTCTCTCCGGATGGGCTGTATTTCCGCGGCCCCATCTACGAGGCTCACTGGGAGTTGCCGCAACCGGACGACGACTTGATCGATGGGATGCTGGCATGAGGACACGTATCAAGATTTGCGGACTGACCCGTGAGGAAGATGTTTTGGCTGCGGTGGCAGCGGGAGCAGATGCCATCGGCTTTGTCTTCTATCCGCCGAGCCCGCGCTATGTCGATCCGCTGCGAGCGGCTCGCTTGGCGGCGGTGATTCCGCCTTTCGTCGAGGTCGTTGGATTGTTTGTTAATGCAGCATCCGCAGAGGTCAAGGCGACTTGTGGCAGCGTCCCGATCAGCCTGTTGCAGTTCCATGGCGACGAGGACGCGGCGTATTGCCGTCAATTTTCAAGACCTTATATCCGCGCTGCGCGGGTTAGGCCCGGGCTTGATCTGGTAGAATTCGCCGGTTCATTTCCCGAGTCCCGGGGATTGTTGCTTGACGCTTTTGTCGAGGGCTATGGGGGCGGCGGGCATGTTTTCGACTGGACACTCATTCCGCCGGGCTTGCCAGGCCACCTGATCTTGTCTGGCGGCTTGCATCCGGAGAATGTGGCGGATGCCGTTCGGCGGGTGCGGCCTGCTGCGGTGGACGTGTCTTCCGGGGTGGAAATGAGCAAGGGCATCAAGGATCACGACAAGATTGCTGCTTTCGTCGCCGCAGTTCGGGCAGCGGATGCGGCAATCAGCGAAGGATAAGGAACAACATGCGGGAATCGGCTGGGGGAATCACCCGGACCTGTTGGCGGCGCCATCTGGCGAATCACCCTTGAAAGCGGACTGGCTCGTTTTTGTCCAATTTTTCAAGGAGTTTTGCCATGTCTGACACCCCGTATCAATATCCCGATGCCAAGGGCCATTTCGGTCCTTACGGTGGCGTTTTTGTTGCCGAAACCCTGTTCGGCGCGCTGGATGAACTGAAGCAGGCCTATGCCGAGGCGCAGGCCGACCCGGCTTTCCGTGCCGAATACGAATACGAACTCAAGCACTTCGTCGGCCGTCCGTCGCCGATCTATCATGCCAAGCGCCTTTCCGAAAAACTCGGCGGTGCGCAGATCTATCTGAAGCGCGAGGATCTGAACCATACCGGCGCGCACAAGGTGAACAACTGCATCGGACAGGCCATGCTCGCCAAGCGCATGGGCAAGCCGCGCGTCATCGCCGAAACCGGCGCCGGCCAGCATGGCGTGGCCACGGCAACGGTCGCGGCGCGTTACGGCATGGAATGCGTGGTTTACATGGGGGCCGAGGACGTCAAGCGTCAGGCGGCCAACGTGTATCGCATGAAGTTGCTGGGTGCGACCGTTGTGCCGGTCGAGTCCGGCTCGAAGACGCTCAAGGATGCGCTTAATGAAGCGATGCGCGACTGGGTGACAAATATCCACGACACCTTCTACATCATCGGTACGGTGGCCGGGCCGCATCCTTACCCGATGCTGGTGCGCGATTTCCAGAAGGTGATCGGCGAGGAGTGTCTGGATCAGATGCCGGAGATGACCGGTCGCCAGCCGGATGCCGTCATTGCGGCAGTGGGTGGTGGTTCAAACGCCATGGGTATCTTCTATCCCTACATCAATGTTGATGGCGTGCGTCTGATTGGCGTGGAGGCGGCTGGCGAAGGCGTTGAAACCGGCAAGCACGCGGCCTCGCTGACGGCGGGTGTGCCCGGTGTGTTGCACGGCAATCGCACCTATCTGTTGCAGGACGAAGATGGTCAGATCATCGAGACGCATTCGGTATCCGCCGGTCTCGACTACCCCGGCGTCGGTCCCGAGCACGCCTGGCTGAAGGATTTGGGGCGTGCCGAGTACGTTCCCATTCGCGATGACGAGGCGCTCAAGGCTTTCCACGACCTGTGCCGACTCGAAGGCATCATTCCAGCACTGGAGTCGAGCCATGCCTTGGCCTATGCCATGAAGCTCGCACCCACGCTGGCCAAGGACAAGATTCTGCTGGTCAACCTCTCCGGCCGGGGTGACAAGGATATGCATACCGTGGCCGAGAAGTCGGGGATCCAGTTCTGATGTCGCGCATTCAATCCGCTTTCGCTCGCCTCCAAGGCGAAGGCCGCAAGGCTCTGATTCCGTTCATCACTGCCGGCGATCCCGATGCTGCGCTGACTGTGCCGTTAATGCATGCGCTGGTCGAGGCCGGGGCCGATGTCATCGAGCTCGGCGTGCCGTTTTCCGATCCGATGGCCGATGGTCCGACCATTCAGCGCGCTTCCGAGCGCGCCTTGGCGCGTGGCATGACCTTGCGCAAGGTGCTGCAGTTGGTTGCCGAATTCCGGCAGCAGGATGCTGCAACGCCGGTCGTGCTGATGGGCTATGCCAACCCCATCGAGGCGATGGGCCTTGAGAAATTTGCCCAGGCAGCTGCCCAGGCTGGCGTCGACGGCGTGCTGGTGGTCGATTATCCACCGGAGGAGGCAGCCAGTTTTGGCGCGGAGATGAAGGCCAATGGCATGGATCCGATTTTCCTGCTGGCACCGACGTCCACCGCAGCACGCATCGCGCAGGCAGCGGAAATCGCCAGTGGTTATGTCTATTACGTCTCGCTGGCCGGTGTGACCGGTTCCTCGGCATTGAATGTGGAAGCAGTCGCCGAGCGCCTGCCGGCGATCCGCGAAAAGACCGGCCTGCCGGTCGGTGTCGGCTTCGGTATTCGCGATGCGGTAACGGCTGCACGCATTGCCGCTTTCGCCGATGCCGTCGTGGTTGGCAGCCGGATTATTGAAGAAATTGAAAAATCGTCCGCGGACTCGGTCTGTGCCAACGTACGTGCGTTGGTTGCCGAAATTCGCCGCGGCGTGGATGAGGTGAAACAATGAGTTGGCTGACCAAGCTTCTGCCCCCGAAGATCAAGCGCGAACAGGGCGCGCAGCGCCGTTCCAACCTGCCGGAAGGCCTGTGGAGCAAGTGCCCCTCCTGTGAGGCGGTGCTCTACGCGACCGATCTGGAAAAGAACCTGAACGTGTGTCCGAAGTGCGGTCACCACAACCGCCTGAATTCGCGCCAGCGCCTCGATCTGCTGCTCGATCCGGAAGGTCGTTTCGAAATCGGCTCCGAAGTGGTTCCGGTCGATAGCCTCAAGTTCAAGGACTCCAAGAAGTATCCCGATCGCCTGATGGAGGCCAATCGCCTGACCGGCGAAACCGACTCGCTCGTGGTGCTGCAGGGCGCCATCAAGACCATGCCGGTCGTCGCTGCTGCTTTCGAGTTCGATTTCATGGGGGGGTCCATGGGTTCGGTGCTCGGCGAACGTTTCGTCCGTGGCGTCCAGATAGCGGTCGAGCACAAGATGCCCTTCATCTGCATCACTGCTTCCGGCGGCGCTCGCATGCAGGAAGGCCTGTTCTCGCTGATGCAGATGGCGAAGACGACGGCGGCGCTGACCAAGCTCTCCGAGGTTGGCATGCCCTTCATCTCCATCCTGACCGATCCGACCATGGGCGGCGTCTCGGCATCTTTCGCCTTCGTCGGCGACGTGGTTATTGCCGAACCGAATGCCTTGATTGGCTTTGCCGGTCCGCGCGTCATCGAGCAGACCGTGCGCGAGAAGTTGCCGGAAGGCTTCCAGCGTTCCGAGTTCCTGCTCGAGAAGGGCGCCATCGACATGATCGTCGATCGCCGCGAATTGCGCGATCAGGTGGCGCGTACGTTGGCCCTGTTGCAGAAACTGCCGGCCGCCGCTTGAAGACACTGGACGATTGGCTGGCCCACCTCGAAGGGCTTCATCCCAAGGGGCAGGCCGGTATCGAGTTGGGGCTTGACCGCATCCTTCGGGTCAAGGCGGCTTTGGAGCAGAGCGCATTCTGCCCGGTCATCACTGTCGGCGGCACGAATGGCAAAGGCTCGACCTGCGCCTATCTGGAAAACATCATCGACCGCGCCGGCTATCGGGTCGGTTGCTACACCTCACCACACCTGCTGGCCTATAACGAGCGGGTTCGCCTGAACGGCCAGCCGGCTTCAGATGCAGCGTTGTGTGCTGCTTTTGCGCGTGTCGAGGCGGCACGGCTGGTGGCGGGCGATGTGGCGCTGACCTATTTCGAATTCGGTACGCTGGCGGCCTGGGATGTTTTTGCCGAAGCCAAGGTCGAGGCAGTTGTGCTCGAGGTTGGCTTGGGCGGTCGGCTGGATGCGGTCAATGCCTACGAGCCCGATGTGTCCATCGTCACCACGGTCGACCTGGATCATGTCGATTGGCTGGGGCCGGACCGCGACAGCATCGGTTTCGAGAAAGCCGGAATTTTCCGTGCGGGAAAACCAGCCTTGTGTGCCGATGCCAATCCGCCGCAACGCTTGTTGGCGCACGCCGAGCAGATCGGTGCCGACCTGCGCTTGATCGGCCGCGACTTCGGTTTCGAGCGGGACCAGGAAAACCGCCTGCAATGGCGCTGGTGGTGCCGTTCGCGCGCTGGACTGGTCAAGCGTTCGCTGGCCTACCCTGGCTTGCGCGGTCCGACACAGTTGTTCAATGCCGCGGTCGCCTTGGCGGCGCTTGATGCGTTGAGCGACAAGTTGCCGGTGACCATGCAGGCGATTCGTCCCGGTTTGATCGAAACCGAGTTGCCCGGACGTTTCCAGGTCGTACCGGGCAAGCCGGCTATCGTGCTCGATGTGGGCCACAATCCGCAGGCAGTCCGCGTGCTGGCCGACAACCTCTCCAGTATGGGCTTTTTTGACCGGACGCATGCAGTTATCGGCATGCTGGCCGACAAGGATGCGGCCGGCGCGCTACTGCCGCTCAAGGACAAGGTGGATGTCTGGCATGTGGCGTCTTTGGGTGGGCCGCGCGGTACGACCGCCGAGCATTTGGCCGGGGTCATCGCAGCCCGAAAGCTGGGTGGCGAAGTGATCTGCTACCCCTCGCCGCAGGAGGCGATGCTGGCGGCCAAGGGGCTCGCCTCCGAAAGTGATAGAATTCTCGCCTTTGGTTCGTTCTATACGGTCGCTGGGGCGCTCGAGGCGCTACGGAAAAAATCCTAGGTCATGGAAGACAACGACGCGCAGTTGCTGCTCAAGAAACGTGCTCGCCGCCGCTTGGTGGGGGCGCTTTTCTTTGTTTCCGTCGTGGCAATCGTGCTGCCGATGGTGATGGATCATGAGCCGCGCCAACAGGTGCAGGAAGTCGAAATCCGCATTCCTGGGCAGGACGATAAACCCTTTGCACCCAAGTTTGCTGCCCCGGCGGTGGCGCCGGTCGAGAAACCGACGGCAACGGTGGCAGCGGTTGGCGAAGAGGCTAAGCCGGCCAAGCCGGTGGCTGTGGAGCCCAAGCCAAGCGAAGCTGCAGTCAAGCCGACCGCGCGCGTTGTCGAAACGAATTCCGACAAGCCGCAGGCCAAGCCGGTCGAAAAAGTGACCGAGAAGCCTGCCGAAAAGCCCGCCGCCAAGCCGGAAAAACCCGCTGACAAACCGCAACCTAAGCCTGAGCCAGCCAAGGCCGACGATGCCAAGCGTGCCGCCGCGATCCTTGCCGGGCAAGTCGAAGCCAAGCCCAGTGCGGCCAAGGGGGGCGAGTTCCTGATTTTGATCGGTGCTTTCTCCAATGAAGAGAACGTCAAGAATTTGAAAACCAAGCTGGGCGAGCAGGGCATCAAAACCTTCAGCGAGCCGCTCGATACGCCGCAAGGCAAGAAGACCCGGGTGCGGGCCGGTCCCTTCCCGAGTCGCGAAGCGGCCGACAAGGCGCTGGAAAAGATGAAGCGTATCGGCGTGTCCGGAGTCGTTGCGGCCAAGCCATGACGATTTTCGATTACGTGGTGATCGGCATCATTGGCCTGTCGCTGCTGTTCGGCTTGTGGCGAGGCGTAGTCGGTGAGTTGATCGCGCTGGCTGCCTGGGTGCTGGCAGTGATTGCGGCCTTGGAGTTTGGCGGCTGGGCGGGGCAAATGGTCTTTGGCGGCATCGCCGATCCGGCGATCCGGACCTTGGCGGGTTGTGTGTTGCTCTTTGTCGGCGTGCTGGTGGTGATGGCGCTGGTGCGGATGTTGGTGAACAGCATGGTGAAAGCCTTGGGCTTGTCGGTATCCGACCGCATCCTGGGCATGGTCTTTGGCGTAGTCCGCGGTCTGCTGGTGGTGATGGTGTTGGTCGGCCTGGGCGGCATGACCAGTCTGCCAAAGCAGGGCTGGTGGAAGGATGCAATGCTGGCGCAGCCGATGGAAACAGCGGTTCTGGTAGTCAAACCCTGGCTACCGGACGATTTAGCAAAACGAATTCGATTTAGTTAGGCAGGAAACGATATGTGCGGGATTCTCGGAGTCATGGCGACGACGCCGGTCAACCAGTTGCTCTACGACGGCCTGATGGTGCTGCAGCACCGCGGCCAGGATGCAGCCGGGATTGCCACGGCGGAAGGCAATACTTTCCACCTGCACAAGGGGCCGGGCTTGGTGCGCGACGTGTTCCGCACCCGCAACATGCGCGCCCTACCAGGTAACTGGGGCATTGGCCACGTGCGTTATCCGACGGCCGGTTCGGCGTGGAATTTCGCCGAGGCCCAACCCTTCTACGTCAATTCGCCTTTCGGCCTGGTGCTCGGTCACAACGGCAACCTGACCAACGCGGAGCAGTTGAAGGACGAGATGTTCCGTTTGGACCGTCGTCACATCAACACCAATTCCGATTCGGAAGTGCTGCTCAACGTGCTGGCGCACGAGTTGCAAGCCGCCGCTTCGGGCTACGAACTTGACGTCGACGCCATTTTTCAGGCTGTAGCGGGTGTGCACCGCAGATGTCGAGGTGCCTATGCCGTGGTGGCGATGATTTCCGGTTACGGCCTGCTGGCCTTCCGCGATCCGCACGGTATCCGTCCGTTGATCTACGGCGAGAACAAGACGCCGGAAGGCACCGAGTATCTGGTGTCGTCCGAGTCGGTTGCACTCGACACCCTGGGCTTCCAGGCCGTGCGCGACATTGAGCCGGGCGAGGCGATCTTCATCGATCTGAACCACAACCTGCATAGCCGCCAGTGCGCGCAGCAGCCGATGTACGCCCCGTGCATCTTCGAATATGTCTATCTGGCCCGCCCGGATACCGTGATCGACAACGTGTCGGTCTACGAAGCCCGTCTGGCCATGGGCGAACTGCTGGCCGAGAAGGTCAAGCAGACGATTCCGGTCGACGAGATCGACGTCGTCATTCCGATTCCCGATTCCAGCCGGCCGTCGGCCATGCAGCTGGCGCACGCCCTCGGCATTCCGTTCCGTGAAGGCTTCGTCAAGAACCGCTATGTCGGTCGCACCTTCATCATGCCGGGCCAGTCCATGCGTCGTAAGTCGGTTCGCCAGAAACTGAATACCTGCGGCCAGGAGTTCAAGGGCAAGCGCGTGCTGCTGGTGGACGATTCCATCGTGCGCGGCACGACCAGTCGCGAAATCGTCGAGATGGCCCGGGCTGCCGGCGCGGTCAAGGTCTATTTCGCTTCCGCCGCACCACCGGTGCGCTTCCCGAACGTTTACGGCATCGACATGCCGACCCGCTCCGAATTGATCGCCACCGGCCGCGACGACGAACAGATTGCCGCCGAGATCGGTGCCGATGCGCTGGTTTACCAGGATATCGAGGCGCTGAAACAGTCGATCACCAAGCTGCGGCCTGACCTGACCGTGTTCGATGCTTCCTGCTTCGACGGTTGTTACGTCACCGGCGATATCGACGAGCACTACCTCGATGCCGTCGAGGGCAAGCGCGGCGGCAAGGCTGGCAAGAGCGATGACGATGGCGACGGCAAGGCCTCGCAGCAACTGGTGCTCGGCCTGGCGGCAGGGCAGGACTGAGATGGCCGATACCCCGAATTACCGTCCGGAAACGCTGGCCGTCCGCGCCGGCCAGGAGCGCAGCCAGTTCGGTGAACATGCCGAGGCGCTCTACCTGACGTCGAGCTTCGTTTTCCAGAGCGCAGCCCAGGCGGCCAAGCGTTTTTCCGGGGAAGAGCCGGGCAATGTCTACGCCCGCTTCTCCAACCCGACCGTTACCATGTTCGAGGAGCGCCTGGCCGCCCTCGAAGGGGCCGAAGACTGCGTTGCCACCGCGAGCGGCATGTCAGCCATCATGGCGGCCGTGCTGGCTCACCTGAAGTGCGGCGACCACATCATTGCCTCGAACAGCCTGTTCGGTGCCACCGTGCAGTTGTTCAACAACATCCTGTCGCGTACCGGCATCACGACGACCTTCGTCTCGCATACCGATCCGGCGGCCTGGGCTGCGGCGATCCGTCCGGAAACGAAACTGTTTTTCCTGGAAACGCCGTCCAATCCGCTGACCGAGATTGCCGATATCCGCAAGCTGGTCGAGATTGCCCATGCGCGCAATATTCTCGTCGCCGTCGACAACTGCTTCTGCACTCCGATCCTGCAAAAGCCGTTGGAAATGGGCGCCGATCTGGTCATCCATTCGGCAACCAAGTACATCGACGGCCAGGGCCGTGTGCTGGGCGGTGCCGTGTGCGGCCCGAAGAAGCTGACGGAAGAGGTGTTCAAGTACCTGCGTACCGCCGGGCCGACCTTGTCCGCGTTTAACGCCTGGGTGTTGCTGAAAGGCTTGGAAACGCTGAAACTGCGCGTTGAAGCGCAGGCGGCCAATGCAGCCCAGCTGGCTGCCTGGCTGGAAAATCATCCCAAGGTGGCACGCGTCTTTTATCCGGGGTTGCCCTCGCATCCGCAGCACGAACTGGCCATGCGCCAGCAGAAGAATGGCGGCGGCATCGTTTCCTTTGAAATAAAGGGCGGGCGGGAGGCAGCATGGCAGGTGGTCGATCACTGCCGCCTGTTGTCGATTACGGCCAATCTCGGCGACGTGAAGACGACCATCACACACCCGGCTTCGACCACACACGGCCGCATCAGCCCGGAAGCACGGGCGGCGGCTGGCATCAACGATGGCCTGCTGCGTATTGCGGTCGGCCTGGAAGCGCTCGAAGACCTGCAAGCCGATCTGGAACGAGGTCTGGCGCTGATCTGAGCGGCCGCGGCACAATTTCTACGCCACACCCGGCTGCGGCCGGGTGTGTTGCTTTGGAGCAAGTATGCATTTTTCCGATCTGGGCCTGATGCCCGAAATCCAGCGTGCGGTGGCCGAACAGGGCTACGACACGCCGACACCGATCCAGCAGCAGGCGATTCCCGCCGTGCTGGCCGGCCACGACCTGATGGCGACGGCGCAGACCGGTACCGGCAAGACCGCTGGTTTCACGCTGCCCATCCTGCATCGCCTGGCCTTCGGCGCCAACGACCGCCTGTCCCGTATCGCCCGCACGCCGCGCGTGCTGGTGCTGACGCCGACGCGCGAACTGGCCATCCAGGTCGAGGAAAGCGTGCGCACTTACGGCAAGCACCTGCCGGTTAACTCGCTGGCCGTGTTCGGCGGTGTCGGCATCAATCCGCAGATCGCCAACCTGCGCCGTGGCGTCGATATCCTGGTGGCGACACCGGGCCGTTTGCTCGACCACGTGCAGCAGAAAACTGTCGATCTCTCCGGCATCGAAATCTTCGTGCTCGATGAAGCCGACCGCATGCTCGACATGGGCTTCATTCGCGATATCCGTAAGATCATCGCGCTGTTGCCGAAGGAGCGCCAGAACCTGCTGTTCTCGGCCACCTTCTCGCCGGATATCCGCGAACTGGCCAGCGGCCTGTTGCACAAGCCGGTGTCGGTCGATGTCGCACCGCGCAACACGGCAGCGGAGACGGTGACCCAGAAAGTCATCGAGTGCAATCGCGAGCAGAAGAAGGATTTGCTCAAGCAGCTGTTCGAAACGCGTGGCTTGCATCAGGTGCTGGTTTTCGCCCGCACCAAGCATGGCGCCGATGCGCTGGCACGGACGCTGGAAAAGGCCGGCATCAAGGCGGCGGCGATCCATGGCGACAAATCGCAGGGAGCGCGCACGCGGGTGTTGTCCGAATTCAAGGATGGCAAGCTGGCGGCGCTGGTCGCCACCGACATTGCGGCGCGCGGTATCGACATCGATGCGCTGCCTTACGTGATCAACTATGAACTCCCCAACGTGCCGGAGGACTACGTCCATCGTATCGGCCGTACCGGGCGCGCCGGCATGGAAGGCGAGGCGATTTCGCTGGTTTGCCACGACGAGCGCGGGCAGTTGAAAGATATCGAAAGGCTGATCAAACGCAGCCTGGAGCGCGTGGAGATCGAAGGCTTCGAGCCTTCGGCCGTTGCCGCACCTCGTCCGCCCCAGCCGCCGCGCGGGCCGCGCAAGCCGCAGGGTGACGGCAAAAGCGATTCACAAAAATCGGGCAAAAAAGGCGGTGCACCGCAGCAGCACCGGAGTGGCGCCCGTCACCACTAAGTGGTCGGGAGTGTGACATTTTTGGCAGAGCCCGACTTGTCGGGCTGCCAAAAACCGTCTACGCTGACGAAATTACGCTGATACTTCAAACTATTAAGGCGTTTTCTTAAGGCGTTTTGGAGGAAGGGATGCCCCCCCCGCAAAAAATCCGTCTCGGCGACTTGCTGATTCAGCAGGGATTGCTGACTGAAGAACAACTGAAAATCGCGCTCGATGAGCAGAAGCGTACCGGGCGCAAGTTGGGGCGGGTGTTCGTCGAAAGCGGCTATGTCACCGAGTCGGGCATCTCGCAGGCCCTGGCTCGCCAGTTGCGGATTCCCTATATCGATCTCGGCAATTTCGCGCCGAAGCCGGATCTGATCAAACTATTGCCTGAAGCGCCAGCGCGGCGCTTCCGTGCCTTGGTCCTGGGCGAGACGGGCGATGGCCGGCTGCAAATCGGCATGTCCGACCCGACCGATTTGCAGGCCTACGACGAAATCACGCGCCAGGTTCGGCGCGAAATCGATCTGGCGGTGGTTACCGAGAGCCAGTTGCTGGCCATGATCGACCGCATCTATCACCGCGGTGAACAGATTACCGGTCTGGCCAAGGAGCTGACCGCCGAACTGGGCGATGTGCCGATCGAGTTCGGCGATCTGCTCGGCCTGACGCCGGGCGCCGAAGATGCGCCGGTCGTCAAGCTGTTGCAGACCGTGTTCGAGGAAGCCATGCGTCTGCGTGCTTCCGACATTCACTTTGAGCCGCAGGAAAAATCGCTGCGTATCCGCTTCCGTATCGACGGCGTGTTGCACGTCCAGACCGAGGCCGATGCCAAGATTGCCCAAGCCGTGGCGCTGCGCCTGAAGCTGATGTCTGGCCTCGACATCTCCGAAAAGCGTCTGCCGCAGGATGGCCGCTTCAATATCAAGGTGCGTGGCAATCCGGTGGACGTGCGTATCTCGACCTTGCCGACCCAGTTCGGCGAATCGGTCGTCATGCGTCTGCTCAACCAGAACACCGGTTTGCTCGGTCTGGAGCGGATCGGTATGCCGCCGCGCGTGCTTGAGCGCTTCCGCTATTCCCTGAAGCGGCCGAGCGGCATGGTGCTGGTCACCGGTCCGACCGGTTCCGGTAAGACGACCACGCTCTACGCGGCGCTCAACGAACTGAACAGTACCGAGAAAAAGGTCATCACGGTCGAAGACCCGGTCGAATATCGCCTGCCTGGCCTGAACCAGGTGCAGGTGCATGAGAAGATCGACCTTTCTTTCTCCCGTGTGCTGCGTACCGTGCTGCGTCAGGATCCGGATATCGTCCTGATCGGCGAAATGCGCGACCAGGAAACGGCCGAAATCGGCATGCGCGCCGCCATGACTGGTCACTTGGTGCTGTCCACCCTGCACACCAACGATGCCATCTCGACGCCGATCCGCCTGCTCGACATGGGCGTGCCGCGTTACATGGTGGCCTTGTCGGTGCATATGGTCGTAGCGCAGCGTCTGGTGCGGGTGATTTGCCCGAATTGTCGCGAGGAATATCAGCCGACACCGAACGAACAAGAGTGGTTGCGTTACGAATTGGGCAACAGCAGCGGTGAGCATCGCTTCCACCACGGTCGCGGTTGCACCCACTGCGCCAATACGGGTTTCCAGGGGCGCACCGGGGTTTATGAGTTCCTCGAAATGTCCGACCACGTCGTTGAGGCGCTCAACCACGAAGATCCCGGTGAGTTCATGCGTGCTGCCCGTCAGCAGATGGCCGGTGAAACCCTGCGTCGCGATGCCGTACGCCTGGTGTTGGCCGGTACGACGACCGTTGGCGAGGCCATGCGGGTTAGCAACCAGTTCGAGGAGTAAGCGCAGGTGGCCAATTTCGCCTTCCGTGGCCGGGATGCCGGCGGCAAGCTGATCGAGGGAGTCCTCGAAGGGGCGACGGCGGGCAATGTGGCGGATTTGTTGCTCGGACGCGGCGTCACCCCATTGTCGATCACGGAAACCAAGGCCAAAGTGGCTGGAGGCGGCGGAATGTCGCTATTCAAGCCGCGGGTCCACCATATCGATATCCTGTTGTTCTCCCGCCAGATTCACACCTTGCTCAAGGCTGGCGTGCCGATCATGCGGGCCCTGACCGGTTTGCAGGAGTCGGCGACCAATCCGGCGATGCGGGATGTCATTCGCGATGTCCGCGAAAGCCTGGAGGCCGGGCGCGAACTTTCCGTTTCGCTGGCTCGCCATCCCAAGGTTTTTACGCCGTTCTATGTCTCGATGGTGCGCGTCGGCGAAGCCACGGGGCTGCTTGACGAGATATTCCTGCGCCTGTTCGAGCACATGGAGTTCGAGCGCTACATGCGCGAGCAGGTCAAGTCGGCCTTGCGCTACCCGATGTTCGTCGTCATCGCGATGGCAGTGGCTATCGTGGTCGTCAATCTCTTCGTCATTCCTGCCTTTGCCAAGGTATTTCAGGGATTCGGCGCTGAATTGCCGCTGATGACAAGGCTGCTGCTTGGTTTTTCCGACTTCATGGTGGCCTGGTGGCCGGCCATGCTCGTGGGCTTGTTTGCTGCCATCTTTGGCTTCCGCGCCTGGGTAGGTACGACTGCCGGGCGCATGCAGTGGGAGGCGATCGCCTTGCGCATTCCGATCGCCGGCAAGATCGTCAGTAAGGCGGCTATGGCCCGTTTTGCGCGCAGCTTTGCGCTCGGTACGCGTAGCGGTGTGCCCGTCATGCAGGCCTTAACCAATTCGGCGCAGACGGTCGATAACACCTATGTTGCCAGCAAGATCGAAAGCATGCGCGATACGGTCGAGCGCGGCGAGAGCGTACTGCGGGCGGCTATTGCTTCCAACTTCTTCACGCCGGTGGTTTTGCAGATGGTGGCGGTAGGCGAAGAGTCCGGCGCGCTGGACGACATGATGGAAGAGATCGGCCAGATGTATCAGCGCGAAGTTGAGTACGAACTCAAGACGCTGGGCCAGCAGATTGAGCCGATCCTGATCGTTTGCCTGGGTATTCTGGTCCTGATCCTTGCCCTTGGCATCTTCCTGCCGATGTGGGACCTCGGTAAAGTGGCGCTCAAGCGATGAGGCAAGATGATGCGGCGCTATTACGAATTCGCGCTTGTCGTTGTGATTGTCAGCATTCTGGCAACGCTGCTGCTCTTTGTGCTCAACGACATTCAGGGCGACATGGAGGAAGCCGCTGTGCAGGCCGAGGTGGCGTCAATCCGCTCCCAATTGCTGGAACGAGTCGCGCATCGGGAAGCCTTCGGTGGCCGTTTGCCGGACAGCGACAATCCGCTGGAGTGGATCACCAACCGTCCGCCAAACTATGCCGGGGCGTTGGATCTCCCGCCGGCAAACAACGGCGTTTGGTATTTCGATACCCGTTCCAGGGAATTGGTTTATCGCTTTCGAGACGGACATCTTGCCCAATTTCGCCTGAGTCGTTCCGCAAGCCGGGAGAATGGGCGAGGGGTGATGGCTGGAGTGGGTTTGTTAAGCTTAGGTAAAAAGTAGTAGAGATGCTTGTGAAAGAGAGTGGGTATGACTAAAGTTACGTGCTTTCCCGCCGAGAACGTCAACATGACAGGCAATAACGGTATGCGATGCACTTCCCGTCAGCGTGGCTTCACGCTGATCGAGTTGATCGTTGTCTTCATCATTCTCGGTATCCTCGCGGCAGTTGCTTTGCCGCGCTTCGTCAATCTGCAGCGCGATGCACGCATCGCCAAGTTGCAGGCAGCGCGAGGTAGCGTTTCCGCTGCGGCTGCACTGGTCCATGCAACCACCCTTTCGCGGGGCGGCGTGGCCGATGCCAATACCTGCGTCGGTGGCGGCACGGCCAACAACAGCAATGGCTTGAACGGTACGGTGTGTACGGAGAGCGGTTTGATCTACATGGTTTACGGTTATCCGGAAGCCAGTGCGGTTGGCGGTTCGGCCGGCATTCTGTCCGCCGCAGGCCTGACCGGTATCTTCAATCCGAATAAAACGCAGTTGGAAGCGGAAGGGTACATGTACTCGGCGTCCAACGGCATTGCGACGTTTAGCGTGGTTGGGGCAACCGATGCCTCGACCTGTTTCTTCACCTATGCCCAACCAACGCAGGCCAATTCGGCCGCTGCGATTAGCGGGCTGACGGTTTCTGGTTGTTGATTTTTCTTGGGAGTTAAACAAATGAAAGCTGTACAAAAAGGTTTTACCCTGATTGAACTGGTCGTTGTGATCGTGATCCTCGGCATTCTTGCGGCTACGGCATTGCCGAGGTTCGTCGACTTGCGCTCCGATGCTCAGGAAGCTGCATTTCAAGGTGTACGTGGCGCCGCAGCGTCTGCCATGTCGATCAATTATGCGGGTTGTGCCGCAACGAATAACAGCGCTTCAGCGAACAAGTGTGTTGTGGTTGATAACTGCGATGACACTGCTTCAATCATGCAAGGCGGGTTGCCGGCAAATTACTCGGTAACTACCAATGCAATTGCCGGTAATGGTACTAATACGAACTGTACGTTGGTTCTGACGGGCTATACCCCGAGTGGTGCGAATACCTTCAACGGTATCGGGGCGGGCCAGTAATATCCCCTCGGGCAACCTTGGGTTGCTCGATCTAAGAGCATGTTGTTATTTCAAGGGCGGCATGGATTCGATGCTGCAAGTGCTCAAAGGAAAAACCCGCCAGTATCTGGCGGGTTTTTAGCATGTCAAAAAGCCCGTGGCTTTACCCTTGTTGAACTCGTGGTCATGCTGGTGATAATCGGAATATTGGCTGCCGTGGTTTATCCGCGATGGGCGGGGAATTCTGGATTTGAGGAGCGGGCGTTCAGGGATAGAGTGGTTTCTGCGCTGCGCTATGCGCAAAAATCGGCGGTTGCTGCCCGGCGAATGACTTGTGTCACTTTTTCGGGTGACACCGTTCAGGTGGATATTGCGAATGCTTTCACCGACGCCAATTGTGCGGCAGGAGGTGCGTTGCTGGGTCCTGATGGAAACAATCTTGTGGTTGGCAGCAATGGCAAGGCAAGTTTTGTCGGTGTTCCGGCTTCATTTCAGTTCACGCCAGCGGGTCGAGCGAGTCCAGGTGGTGTAATTTCGATCAGTGGATTGCCTGCAAGCTTGGCAATAACGATTGAAAGCGAGACGGGATATGTGCATTAAACAATCCCGACAGTCAGGTATCACACTGATCGAACAGATCGTCTTCATCATCATTGTCAGTGTTGGTGTGATTGGTCTGGTATCGGTCTTGGGATCGATGGTCCAGCGCAGCGCCGATCCAATGCAGACCAAACAACTGGCTGCGATAGCCGAATCCTTGCTTGGTGAAGTCTTGCATCAACCGTTTACCTGGTGCGATCCGGAGGATGCCAATGCCTCGACGGCGCTTTCCTACGCCGGGTGCGCAG
This sequence comes from Azonexus sp., assembly GCA_041904995.1. Classification (GTDB taxonomy): domain Bacteria; phylum Pseudomonadota; class Gammaproteobacteria; order Burkholderiales; family Rhodocyclaceae; genus Azonexus. The sequence goes on along the minus strand of JAYRMB010000007.1, from coordinate 129,318 downwards.
CTAATCCGCAAAACACTTTGACGACGGTTCCGCTTGGGGGGGAAGGGCGCAATGGTGGAGCGGGCGCTGTTTACGACAATGTGGCCGATTATGGCGGCTGGGGGATGAACGATATCAACGATGCCTCGGGTGCTAATGCGATGGTTGGCTATCGGGCGGATGTTGCCGTTGCTCAGGCTGGCAATGCCTTGGGCTTGGCGGACAATTCAGCGGCGCTGGCAGTCACAGTCACAGTTTCCCGTAATGGTGAAACCTTTGCCTTGACCGGTTATCGCTTCCGCTATGCGCCGCGTACCTGATTTTTTGCCGATGTGGCGCGTGCACCGCGGCTTTACGCTGGTGGAGATGATTGTCTCCATCGTGATCACAGGGATCATTGTTGCCATCGTGGCGATGTTTGGTCGCCAGCAGGTGGATGCCTATCTCGATGTCGGCAACCGTGCGGAGTTGTCGGATGCGGCCGATACGGCCCTGCGCCGGATTGCGCGCGATCTGCAGTCGGCTTTGCCGAACAGCGTGCGGGTCGATGCCACCGGGCGCTATCTCGAATTTGTTCCAATCTCGGATGCCGGGCGTTATCAGGCCGATTTCGGCGGCGATGCGAGTGATAACCCGCTGGATTTCGGTAGTTCGACCGACAATTCTTTCCGAGTATTTGGTCCGCCGGTCACCATCAATAATGGCGAGCAACTGGTGATTTTCAACCTGGGCCTGCCGGGTAGCGACGTTTATGTGGGTAACAACCGCAAGGCGGCGGATGCCGGGGTCAATCTGCAGACCGTGACCTACACGGTCGGTGCTGCGCAGTTTCCCTTTCCCTCGCCGCAGAGCCGTTTCCAGATCGTTGCCCAGCCGGTGTCCTATGTTTGCGATCCGGCAGCGGGAACCATTGTGCGGCGTTCCGGATATAACTTCAGAGATCCGCAGCCAACCAACAACCTGGACGCCCTTGGAGCGACATCGGCTGTCTTGGTCGATAACGTTGCAGCATGTAATTTTAGTTATGCCGCTGCAGTTCTTCAGCGTAACGGCTTGGCGGTGCTGCGCCTGACCCTGACCCGCAATGGCGAGTCGGTCGAATTGCTGCATCAGGTCGAGGTGTTGAATACGCCATGAAACGGTTTTTGCCAAATTTGGCCAGTGCACCGCAGCAGCGTGGTGTTTCGGTGATTGCCGGCATCTTCCTGCTGCTTTTGATGTCTGTGCTGGCTGCTGCGATGGCGTATCTGATGAACGTGACGCATGTGAACATGGCGGCAGATGTCGGTGGTTCGCGCGCCTATCAGGCGGCACGGGCCGGCGTGGAATGGGGGATGTATCAGCTTGATCCGAATGGCACCACCGCCGGTCTGCCAACGTGTGATGCTGTGGCTGCGCCATTCCCGGCTATTCCAGGGCATACGCTGAACATCATTTGCCAACCTTTCCCTAGTGATTTGACTGTTTATCAGGAAGGTGGGCGGCAAATCCGGATTTTCCGCATCATCGCGACGGCCACGGCCGATGGGGTCAAGGCGCCCGGTATCGAGCGGCAGGTGGCGGTGACTGTTGAAAAATGCCGGGATGCCACAATTACGGTCGCACCATTCGACTGTTGAATTAGTGCTTGAGGTTGGATATGAACATTCGTTCTGGTTTGATCGCCCTGCTCCTATTCCTTGGCTCTTGTCTCGCTTCGGAAGTTCTTGCTGCCAACTGTCGGAGTAACGGGAGTGGAAACTGGGCCACAACGGGTACGTGGACTTCGTGCGGAGGAAACGTCCCTCAGGCTGGGGATACGGTGACTATTCGTAATAGCCACACTGTTACGCTGAATACGAATACAAACGCAATTGCATCGTTGACAGTAAATTCAGGTAGTTCGCTCGTTACTTCGGGAGGGACTAGCCGGACTCTCAATCTCGCAGGTGATTTGGTTAATAACGGAGCAATTACGCTGACAGCCGGTACGTCAGGCATTGCTCTAAACGCCGCTTCCGCCTGGAGCGGAAATGGAACGATGTCGTTGGACTACATTGATGTCACTTCCTATGCATTGTCCTGGACCGGCGGCTCGACACTGAGTATCACTTTGAGCGGCGCCACACCAATCAGCGGAAGCAGTGGTTTCAACAATGATGCTTCGCCCAATTCATCGGGAACGGTGACGTTTGCAGGTGGTACGCAAACCTTTAATGCCTACAACGTTCAATTTCCCAATCTGACGATTTCATCGGGGACCACCAATGCAACGGCGAGTGCCTTGACCGTGCTCGGGAATCTGACGATCAACAGTGGTGCGACGCTCAATACCGATTCGGTCAGCACAGTAATACTCAAAGGTAATCTGACCATCAGCGGAACGTTAAATTCGTTCACGTCAGGATCAACGGTTTGGACCTTTAGTGGGAGTGCTGCTCAAAGCATTTCTGCCGCTGCCAGTTTCCGTAGTGTCACGCTGAATAACAGCAATGGCCTTACCTTGGGTGGCAATCTGACGATAGGCGATGCGAGTTGGGGTGATTTGAACTTGACGAGTGGCAAGGTCACCACAGGGACTTATGCGGTGGTCTTCCCTCGGGTTTGCAACGGAAGCGTTCTGTCGTCACGAAGTGCGGGTAGCTGGATCAATGGAAATTTGACCTTGACCATGCCGGCCTACGATCGAAGCTGCATCTTCGATGTTGGCGATGCAAATAACTACGCCCCGATCACCTTCTCCTATCCTTGGCATGCGGCTCCGTTGGGAGGGCAAGTCACCGGGGCTACAGTTGCTGGGGATCATGCGGACTCGGTCGCCGGGACGTCCGGCATCAAATCGACAAGGAGTGTCAATCGCTATTGGTCCCTGACGGCTGCTGGCGGTGCGACTTTCTACACCTATGATGCGACGTTCCAGTACTGCGCGGTATCGAGTACCGCAGACTGTACAGTGAATGACGTCGACAGCGCTGCGACACCGACAAATTTCATCGTGGTCAAAAAGACCTCCGGTACCTGGAGCTCGCATACGCCAACAGCGCCTGCCTCGAACAGTCGCCAAGTCAGTAGTGTCACGAGTTTTGGCGAGTTTGCAATCGGTGAGGCGGGATCTTCGGCGTGCGAACAACCGGCCAATACACCAGCCGGCCTGACGTTGATCTGTCAGTGCGACAACTTTGGTCGGACGAACCTCAATCCGTCGCCAATGTTTACCTCGAGTAACTGGATTGTTTCCAAGAGCGACTCGACGAGTATCGTTCCCTATATCAACAGTACGACCGGCTTTCTCCGTTTGACTGAAAACTCGGGGAACAATGCCAAGGCGGCCACCGTTCCGGGGTTCTTCCCGGCAGCGGGCAATTACATCTCCGTTGAATTCAAGCATTACGCCTACAACGGCTCCGGGGCGGATGGTATAGCGGTCACTCTTTCTGACTATACGATTTCCGCTGTGCCTGGCGCTTACGGAGGCTCCCTTGGGTACGCACAACGCACTGGTGTCAGTGGCTTTGCGGGGGGCTGGATCGGCGTTGGCATTGATGAGTTCGGTAATTTCTCAAATGCAACTGAGGGAAGGGTATTGGGGCCTGGATTTGTAGCTGACGGCGTCGCAGTACGCGGATCCGGTTCTGGTACGACTGGTTATCCCTATCTTGGGGGAAGCGGAGCTAGCTTGTCGCCAGGAGTCGATAATGCGGGGTCAACTAGTCCAGCCTATGGCCACTATTACCAAATTATTGTCGACGCGCGAAATTCATCCTCAGGGCAGACATGGGTGGCAGTCAACCGTGATACGAGTGGAACAGGGGCAAGTTATAGCTCGGTCGTTTCTTCATTCGATGCATACGCTCGTGCAACTGCCGCTGGATATACTCAGGCTGCTGTACCAGCTAACTGGCAGCTCTCATTTACTGGTTCCACTGGCGGCTCAACCAATATCCATGAATTGGGCCGAGTGAGAATCTGTGCCCAGTACTATGTGCCTCCGGATGGTGGTACCCCGGGCGGTTTCAGTGCCATCGACGATGCCTATTCGAGCGCAGTGCAGAGTTTCCTGACCGGCCACATCTACATGAAGCTGGTCAATACGGCGTTCAAGCTGAAGGTTGCCGCGCTGTCGAACAGCCAGATTCTGACGACCTATGCCGCCAGCGCTACCAAGAACGTAACGGTCAAACTGGTTGATAACAGCGACAACCTCTGCGGCAGCGATGCCGACCGCGCTACGGCTTGTGCCAATGCAAGCTGTAACGGAAAGACAGCAGTTACCGGAGGAAGTCAGACTTTGGCCTTTACGTCGACAGACAAGGGGATCAAGACAACCGGGGACTTTACCCTGAACAAAGCCTATGCGAATCTGGTTGCGGTTATTTCGGATGGCACGACGACCGCCTGTTCAATCGATTCCTTCTCTGTTCGGCCAACGCTGATTACCGACGTGACTTCGACAGCAAGCAACGCCGCGCTCAGCGGAAGCCCCGCTTTCAAGGCGGGCACCGATCAGTTCTCGATGACGGCTACGGTAAATGCCGGTGGCTACAATGGCACGCCAAAAATCAATACGGCTGCGATGAGCGTATTGCCAAGTGGCACAGGAGCGGTCGTCGGTTCGTTCAGTCCGGCAAACTTTCCAGCGGCGAGCGCAGGGACCACGACCTCGGAGTCGACGGGAAATTTCACTTATTCCGAGGTCGGCAATTTCCGCTTCCTCGGCTATAACCCGGCAGTTGATGCAACTTCGCCGCGCGGCTTGTACGACGACAGTTGGAGCAGCGTCGATAGCGCAGCGACAAAGAATGATTGCAGCGCTGGCAGCTACTCAAACACCAAGGGTGCTGACGGCAAGTATGGCTGTAACTTCGGCTACTACAACACGGGTACAGGTACGCCGAATTCAGTTTATTTTGGCCGCTTCATCCCGGATCATTTTGCGTATTTGGCTGGTGGGGTAACTGCAGCCTGTAGTACGGCAACGACGCCATTTACCTACATGGGGCAATCCGGTCTGGGAATCTACTACCGACTGCGCGCGGAGAATGGTGCCGGTGGCGTTACAGCGAATTACGACGCTGGTCGTGGTTATCCCGTCGTCGCGCCGGTTTTGGTTGCCGAGGATCAGGCTGCGACTAACCAAGGGTGCGATCTGATTGGCCGGATTTCAGGAACGGTGGCTGGAACATGGGTGAACGGTGTTTATGCAGCCAATGACGCTGATGCGAACAATGTTCCTGATAGCTCAACTGCCGTATTTTCGAGGCCCACAACCCCATTGGCGCTGACATTGGCGACCTGTTCAGCGAACCGTGGCTCAGCGGGTGGCCCTTTCTGGTTAATGGATGTGGGCGTCAAGATGACAGATGGCACCGCGACGCTGACTAATCCGGACATGGACGCGGCTAGTGCGGGAGTCTGTGCCAGCGGAGCCTGTACCGCCAAAAAAATTGGTGCGACGGCCGTTCTCGATGGCAGGCTCTGGCTGAATAATGCCTATGGTTCGGAAATGCTGCCCTTGCCCGTCCCCGTACAGGCTCAATATTGGACAGCCTCGGGATGGCAGAAAAATACCGTGGATGTCTGTTCAGTCATGACCCTTCCGACCGCAGCCAATGGCGGATTGGTGTTTTATTCACCGCCGCAAACGGCACGCAACGCGTTGGAATCCGGCGAAGCAGTGGCGCAGATGAATGGCGCTACAACTGCGACAGTTAATTTGCTTGGCGGCGATGCGAGGCTGGTGTTGCGTAATCCTGCAAGTTCGACCCAGGGGCCGGGAACTGGAAATTTTGGTTATGTCGATGTTATTGGCTCGAAATTGACGCCGTCATCTACCTGGCTGCCGCCTTCGGGTAACGCCAGAGCCTGTTTTGGCGCTTGTGGGCCACGCTCCCCGATCATTTACCTGCGTGAAAATTACTAAAAATAAAAATCCGTTGAAAAATAGAGTGTTACAGGCTATCCTTTGCAAAAAACTTGAGGTGCAGGCGTAATGTGGCCCAAATTTGGGGTGAAACTGGCGGAGGGGTGGATGGCGGTCGTGCGTAGCGGCGATCGCATCGATCTTGCGCACGTCATTTCTCATGTGGGGAAACGCCCGGAAATAAGGGCTTTCGACTCTTTTCGCGTCGAGCGTGGCATTGACGATGCCGTGGCGCGTTTGGCCCAGAGTCGCGGGTTGAAGCGTTATCGCTGCACGACTTTGCTCGATGAGAGCGACTACCGTTTGCTGCAACTGGAAGCGCCGGCCGTGCCGGAAACCGAGCGTGTGCAGGCTTTGCGCTGGCGCATGAAGGATATGGTGGATTTTCCGGTGGATGGAGCGGCGATCGCCGTGGCTTCCATTCCGACCGAGGGGCGCCAGGAAAACGTTTTTGCGGTAGCTGCGCCGGCGACGGTGGTCGGTCAGCATATGGCGATGTTTGGTGCAGCCAAACTTCAACTCGATGCCATCGATATTCCTGAAATGGCGGTGCGCAATGTTGCAGCGCTGTTCGAGGAGCCCAATCGCGGGCTGGCTTTTCTGGCGCTGAGTGGCAACGACAGCCTGTTGGTCATCACTTATCGCGGTGAACTCTACCTGTCGCGACGCATCGAAGTGTCGGCAGAAGCGCTGGCGCAGGCCGACGATGAGCGTCGCCGGCAGATGCTCGAGCGCTTGGCGCTTGAGTTGCAACGTACGCTGGATAACTTCGACCGCCAATATGGCTTCATTTCGGTTTCCCGTTTGATCGTGGCGGCCGAGTACGATTGTGCCGGTACCGTCGCCACTCTTGCAGAAAACCTGTATTTGCCGGTTGCTGCGGTGGACATGGCCCAAGTGGCAAATTTCGAATCGATCCCTGAGTTGCGTTCTCCGGAGCGCCAGGCGCAAGGTTTGCTGGCGATCGGCGCTGCCTTGAGGAGCGCCGCATGAGCCAGCAGATCAATCTGATTCTCCCGGAGCTACGTCCGCGTTTCGACTGGTTGGCTTTACCCGTGGTGGCAGGAGTGGCCGTTGCTTTGTTGCTTCTCGTTGTGACTGTCGGTGCAATCGGCAACATGAGTAGCAGGGCTTTGCGCGATCGAGACAGCGAATTGAGCCAGAGTTTGGCGTTGCTCCAACAGCAGGTACAGACCCTCGGCCAGAGTGTCGCCTCGCGTAAGGAAAATCCTTTGCTGGCCCAAGAACTTGAGGTTCAGCAGTTGGCCGTCGAGCAACGTCGCGAAGTCGTCAAGGTCATTTCTCAAGGCAAAGCGGATGAAGCCTCAAGTTACTCGGTGCTGATGGAAGGTTTTGGCCGGCAGGTGAAGGATGGTGTCTGGCTGACCGCCTTCGGCTTTCAGGGGCAGGCTGTTGAGATTCGGGGGCGTCTGACAGATTCGTCTCTGCTGCCCGCTTATATTGCCAAACTCAATGATGAGCCCGCATTTTCCGGCCGTAAATTTGCCGCGCTCGATATGAAGGCAGTCGATCCCGTTCAGGAAAAGGGGCCGGCCGCGCAAGCTGCCAGCGACAACAAACCCAAGCCTGGTCCGCGCTTCGTCGAGTTCGCCCTGACCACTGAGCGGATGGCTGCGAAGGGGGGCGAGTGATGGCTATCGATCAGCGCTGGCAGGCACTTCAAGCACGTTACAACGTGTGGTCACGGCGTGAGCGTCTTCTGATTGCAATGGCGATGGTGTTGGGGCCGGCATTGATGATCAATGCGCTTTGGCTCGAGCCTCAGGCCGTACAGCGCAAAGCACTGCAGGCCAAGGTGGCTGGGCAGGAAGCGTCGATTAACCAGATGCAGGCGCAAGTGGCCGCGCTGCAAACCCAACTCCAGCAGGACCCCGATGCCGGCAAGAAGGCCGAATTGGCTGCCCTAGCTACGGAGCGCACCAAACTCGATCAACAGATCAAGGATTTCGGTGCTGCCTTGGTGCCACCGGAAGAAATGAATCAACTCCTTGAGCGTCTGCTGGCACGCCAGCCCGGGCTCCGTCTCGTTAGCCTGAAGACGCTTGCACCGCAGAGTGTGCTCGGGGGAGCGAACGAAGGCGAGAAAAAGGCGAAAGATAAGTCATCGGAGCGGGTTTTCGACCTCTATCGTCACGGTGTGGAATTGAAGATTGAGGGCAGCTACCGCGAGTTGCAATCCTATGTCGCCCAGTTGGAAAAGCTGGACAAACGGCTGCTGTGGGGCGGTTTGAATTATCGCGTCAAGGACTATCCGCGGGCCGAAATGACCTTGACCGTTTATACCTTGAGTTCGGAGCGTACATGGCTGGCGCTGTGAAAAACGTGGCATGTCTTGCCCTGTGCCTAGCTGTCGGGATGGCATGGGCGCAAACGGCCGATCCGACGCGTCCGCCGGCCGGCTGGGTGGGGGGCGGAGAGTCCGGCGCGGTGACAACGAGCACTGAAACCGAGTTTCGTTTGCAGTCAGTCATGTTGCCGCAGCGCGGCAAGCCGATAGCTCTCATCGGTGGCCAGACCGTGGCGCTCGGCGGAAAGCTTGGCGATGCCACCTTGGTTCGCCTGACTGAAAAAGAAGCGGTATTGCAGGGGCCCGATGGGCTGACCCATCTTTATCTGACTCCTGAAGTCAATAAACAAATGATTGTGACGCCCAAGGCCCGTAAAACGGGGAAAAGCGGGCAGCTTAAGGATTCGCCATGAGCAAGCTCTGGATGATCGCATTCGCCGGCCTCGCCGTGACGGCCTGCAGCAACCAATATGTCAGTCGCGGAGACGCCTTCGACCGGGCCAACCGGGATGTCGCCGCCGCAGCCAGCAGCCGCGCCAAGTCGGCCAGTGCCGACGTGGTCGGCCAAGCGATGCTGCCGCCGCTGCAACTGGATGCGCCTGTGGCCAAGAAGCCGGAGTCGCGCTTCAATCTGGCAGTCAACAATGCTCCAGTGACGCAGGTGTTGACCGCCCTGGTATCGGATACCTCATATAGCGTGCTCTTCCCGCCCGAGCTGAGCGGCAACGTCAGCCTGAACCTGAAGAACACCACGGTCCGAGAGGCGTTGGAAGCACTGAAGGAAGTTTACGGTTACGACTATCGTTTCCAGGGTAATCGCATCTATGTGCAACCGAATACGGTGCAAACCCGCCTGTTCAAGATCAACTATCTGGCCAATCGCCGCCAGGGCATGAGCGACATGCGCGTGACTGGCAGTTCGCCGACGACCTCGACGCCGACCTCCAGTGCCGGTACGGCGACAGGGCAACAGGTCAGCAACACCATGGGCGGTACGACCGGTGCTCCGACGCAGCAACGGGTGACGGACAGCGCCCGGGTGCAAACAACTTCTGATTACGACTTCTGGAAGGAATTGTCGGCAGCCTTGAGCATGCTTGTGGGCAACCAAGAGGGCCGTAACATCATCGTCAACCCGACGTCGGGGGTTGTACTGGTCAAGGCCAACCCGGCAGAAATCCGCGCCGTCGAGGATTACCTGAAGGCGACCCAGCTGGTTGTCGAGCGCCAGGTCATGCTGGAGGCGAAGATTCTCGAAGTGGCGTTGAATGATGAGTTCCAGACCGGCATCAACTGGAGCCAGTTCGCCGGTGTGGCGGATCGCTTTGCCTTGGGCATCATGTCGCCGGGAGCAACGATTCGGGGCACTGGAACCCTCTCCGGTTCCGGGCTGACATCTGCGACGCCCGGGGTGAACGGAAGCCTGACAAGCAGTTCCAATGCTTCGGGTTTCTTTGGCCTGACTTTCCAGTCGAAGGATTTTGGCGCCCTGCTTAACTTCCTCGAAGGTCAAGGTGATGTGCAGGTGTTGTCCAGCCCGCGTATCGCGACGACGAACAACCAGAAGGCCGTTCTGAAGGTGGGTACTGACGATTATTTTGTCACCGGTATCAGTACCAATACCACGACCAGTGCCTCCGGTAACGTGGTCACACCGAACATCAACCTGCAGCCCTTCTTCTCCGGCATTGCGCTCGACGTAACTCCGCAGATCGACAACGACGCCAATATCATCCTGCACATCCACCCGTCGGTCAGCGTGGTTCAGGAAAAGACAAAGAACGTCGACCTGGGTGACCTCGGAACATTCACCTTGCCGCTCGCTTCGAGCACGATCAAGGAAACCGATAGCGTGGTCCGTGTCCAGGATGGAAGTGTCGTTGCCATCGGTGGTCTGATGAGCCAGAGCCAACAGAATAGCCGCACGGGTTTGCCAGGGGTCAGTGGCGTGCCAGGTGTCGGATTGTTGTTCGGTCAGAAGAGCATTGCCAACGCCAAGCGTGAGTTGGTCATCCTGTTGCGTTCGACGGTGATCAAGGACGAAAACAGCTGGCGCGACATCGCCGCCGAAACGCAGGATCGCATGCAGGAGCTTGATCCTCGTACGGCACGTCGTCTGCAATTCCAATGAGCCATAGGACCAAGGGCTGAAGGTGTATCTGGAGCATTTCGGACTCAGTGAGTTGCCCTTCGGCATCACACCGGATACCAGTTACACCGTCATCACGCGCAGTCATCAGGAAGCCTTGAACACGCTGCTCGTGGCCATTGGCAGCGGCGAAGGTTTCATCAAGATCACCGGTGAAGTGGGTACCGGCAAGACACTGCTCTGCCGGCGCCTGCTGCAGGCGATGCCGGAAAACGCCGTGTCCGCCTATCTGCCCAATCCTTATCTGTCACCGCGGACCCTGCTGTTGGCCCTGGCCGAAGAGTTGGCCTTGGCCGTAAGCGCGGATGTGGATGATTACCACCTGCTCAAGCAGATCAATCACGCCCTGCTCGAACATGCGGCAGCGGAGCGTCGTGTCGTCTTGTGCATCGACGAGGCGCAGGCCATGCCACTGGAAACACTGGAGTCGCTGCGCCTGTTGTCGAATCTGGAGACCGAAAAGCGCAAGCTGATGCAGATCATTCTGTTGGGGCAGCCGGAACTCGATACCAAGTTGAGTGAGCCTTCGATACGCCAGCTCTTGCAGCGCATCGCCTTCCATTACAAGCTGACCGGTCTGGATCGTCAGGAGGTCGGCAAGTATCTGGAACACCGTTTGCGCGTCGCCGGTTATCGTGGCGAAGGTATTTTCCAGCCGCGGACGGTGCGAGCCTTGCACCGAGCCAGCCGCGGTACGCCGCGCCTGCTCAATATCCTGGCGCATAAGTCGCTGTTGGCAGCCTATGGTGAGGGCCTGCACGCGGTCAAGCCGGTGCACGTCAAGCGAGCGGCAGCGGATACGGAAGGGGCTTCGTCCCCTGGATGGTGGTGAGATGAGCCTGATCAACGACATGCTGCGCGATCTCGAGGCCAAGCGGCCGGACGATCTACTGCGCCAGAACCTGCAACGCGAGATACGTGCCTTGCCGAGCATGCCGCGGCGTGAGGGGAAATTCCTCAAGACCTTCTTGTTGCTCGGGTTGCCGCTGTGTGGCCTGGTGGCGGCGGGCTTGCACGTCAATGGCCAGTTGCTGCCACTGCTCGGCATGACGGAGGAAGTTCGCAAACCCGTCGTGCAACCGCTTGCTCCTGTCGCGCCCGCCGAAACGTCGACTGCTGCGGTGGACAACCCGGAAGAGCCAATTTCCGAAAGTCTGCGTTTGGCCTCCAGCCTGACGTCGGTGCCCATTCCGACGGAAGCTTTGGTTGCCGTGCCGGACCCGGTGGCGATGCCGGTGAAAAATACGCCGGTGCAGGTGGCCGAAAGCACACCAGCCAAAGAGGCTCCTGCGCAGTTGGCTCCGGCAACGACATCCGGCCCGACCAAGATCGAGAAGAGCAACCTGCCTTTGACGCCGCGCGATCGTGCCGAAGCGGAATTCCGCAAGGCGGAAATTGCCCTGGCTTCCGGTCGGGGTAGCGAGGCGATGGAAGCGGCGAAGGCCGCTCTGAAGCTCGACGCCAGCTTTGTGCCGGCGCGCCAGTTGCTGCTTCGTGGCTTGCTCGAAGCCCGCAAGACCGATGAGGCGATGCAGATCCTGCAGGAAGGGCTGGATGGCCAGCCGACGCAGATTGGCTGGGCGATGTCGCTTGCCCGTCTGCAACTCGAACACGGCGATCTGGCTGCCGCCGACAAGACCTTGGCGCGTCATCAGGCACATGCCGAGAACAATGCCGACTATGCCGGCTTCCAGGGCCACGTGAAGACACGGCTCGGCTTGGCGAAAGCGGCTGTCGGTCATTACCAGCGGGCGACTCGCTTGGCGCCCGGAGAAGGGCGCTGGTGGCTTGGCTTGGGTCTGGCCCTGGAGGCCGACGGCAAAACGCAGGAGGCACGCGAGGCCTTCCGGCGCAGCCTGCAATCGGCCACGCTGTCGGCTGCGCTCATTGGTGTAGCCGAGCAACACCTGCGCCCGTAAAGCGTTCCTCCGCCGCCGAAGTGCTGTTCTCCACGCGGGCCGCGAGTAGAATCGCCTGATTGCTGTCATCAATTCATAACAAAAGCTTCAGGGAGAATGCCATGCCGGTCAAACTCGTCCAGTCGACGCCGTCTGCCTATCAATATCCACTGCTGATCAAGCAGCTGCTGCTGACGCCGCTGGCTTGCGCAGCAGAGCAAGAGATCACCTACCAGGGGCGGCTGCGCTACAACTACCGCACGCTGAACGAGCGCATCGGCCGGCTGGCCAATATGCTCAGCGGCCTGGGCGTCGAGTCCGGGCAGACCGTGGCGATGATGGATTGGGACAGCCACCGCTATCTCGAAGCTTTCTTCGCCGTGCCGATGATGGGCGCCATCCTGCAGACGGTGAACGTTCGTCTGAGCCCGGAACAGATTCTCTATACGCTGAATCACGCCAAGGCCGACGTGGTCATGGTCAACAGCGAGTTCTTCCACATCCTGGCCGAGATTGTCGGCAAGCTGGAGACGGTCAAGACCTTCGTCCTGATCAGCGACGAGCTGGCGATGCCGGAGGCGCCGATGGCCGCTGCCGGCGAATACGAAGCGATGCTTGCCGCTGCTTCGCCTGACTACGACTTCCCGGATTTCGACGAAAACGCCCAGGCCACGACCTTCTATACGACGGGAACCACCGGCAACCCGAAAGGCGTCTATTTCAGCCACCGCCAGCTCGTCCTGCACACGCTGGGCGTGGCCAGCGCGCTGGGCGGCGCCAACCGGCAGGGGCACATCCATCGCGAAGACGTCTACATGCCGATGACGCCGATGTTCCACGTGCACGCCTGGGGCTTCCCGTATCTGGCGACGATGATGGGCGTCAAGCAGGTTTATCCCGGACGCTATCAGCCGGATGTGATCTGCCGCCTGATCGCCGACGAGGGCGTCAGTTTTTCGCATTGCGTGCCGACCATCCTGCACATGGTGCTCAGTCACCCGCAGGCGAAACAAACCGATTTCACCGGCCTGAAGATTCTGATCGGCGGCGCCGCGATGCCCGAGGCGATGGCGATTGCCGCCCAGAAGCGCGGCATGGACCTTTTCACCGGCTACGGCATGTCGGAAACCTGCCCGGTGCTGACCATGGCGCATCTGGAAAGCGCCGATCTGGATCGCACGCCGGAAGAGCAGGCGGTCATTCGCGCCAAGACCGGCCGGCCGCTGCCGCTGGTCGACCTGCGCATTGTCGATCCGCAGATGGGCGATGTCGCGCACGACGGCAAGGCGACCGGCGAGGTGGTGGTGCGTTCGCCCTGGCTGACCCAGGGTTACCTGGCGGCGCCGGAAGCCTCGGAGGAGCTGTGGGCCGGCGGCTACCTGCACACGGCCGACATCGGCAACATCAACCCGGCCGGCTACCTGAAGGTGACCGACCGCATCAAGGACGTGATCAAGACCGGCGGCGAATGGACCTCTTCACTTCAACTCGAAGACATCATCGCCAAGCACGAGGCGGTGCATGAAGTGGCGGTCATCGGCGTGCCGGACGAAAAGTGGGGCGAACGGCCGCTGGCGCTGGTCCTGTTGAAACCGGAATGCGTCGGCCAGATCACCGAGCACGCGCTACGCAACTACGCGGCGCACGCCATCGAGGCGGCCGGGATCTCGCGTTACGGCGTGCTGTTGCAGGTGCGTTTCGTCAAGACGCTGGTCAAGACCAGCGTCGGCAAAATGAACAAGCGCCTGATGCGGGCCGATCCGGACGCGCTCTGCATTTGATTTTTGCCTGTTTTGGCCAGTGCACCGCAGCAGTCAGTCTGCGGTGCTGCCGCTTCAGTCGTTTCGGCTGAATTTCGCCAACTGGCGGTCGTGCCAGCGGGACAGGAAAAGCATGGCGCAGCTTGAACCAATGAGCGCCATCAGCATGTCGGATTGCGTATCCCACTCATCGCCCTGCGTGCCGAGGAATTCGTCGGCACCCTGGCCCATGGCCACGGCGGCGCCCCATTCGATCAGCTCATAGCAGGCGCTGATCATCATCGCCACGCAGATGCACAGGAAGGCGGCCATGCGCCGCCCGCGCACGTAAGCGCCGCGTAGCAGGATCTCGCGGGCAATCATGGCCGGCACGAAACCCTGCATGAAATGCCCGATCTTGTCGTAGGGGTTGCGTACGGTGCCGAGCCAGTCCTGCAGCCAGAAGCCAAAGGGTACGCGGGCATAGGTGTAGGCCCCGCCGCCAATCAAGACCAGGCAATGCAGCGCAATCAGCACGGCGAGCAGGTCGGTCAGCGGGTAGCGCTTGTGCGTGGCGATCAGCAACGGCAACGCGATCAGTGCCGGAGCGACTTCCATCCACCAGGTCAGCCGGTCGTAGGGGGCGATGCCGGAGACGATCAGGGCGAGCGCGACGAGTGCGGCTAGCGTGGCGTGCAGTGGGGTTTGGCGTGTCATGTCAGCCCTCGTTGCGAATCAGATCGAGCAACTCCACCCCGTAATGCTCGATCTTGGCGCTGCCCATGCCGCTGACGCTGGCCAGCAGGCCGTGGCTGGTCGGGCGGACTTCGGCCAGTTCGCGCAGGGTTTTGTCGTGCAGGATGACGTAGGCCGGCACGCCTTGCTCCTTGGCGGTTTCGGAGCGCCACTTGCGTAGCAGTTGGAACAAGGCTTCGTCGGCGGCGGAAAGATCGCTGACCGGCGTGCGAGTGGTCGAGCGGCTGGGGGCGGATTTACGTTTGACCGGGCGGCGCAGTTGTACGTTGCGCTGGCCCTTCAACACTTCGCGGGCGGCGTCGGTCAGCTGCAGTGCGCCGTGCTCGGCCATATCGACATGCACCAGCCCGGCGGCGGCGAGCTGGCGGAAAATGCTTTTCCAGGCGTGTTCGTCGAGGTCGCTGCCGACGCCGAAGGTGGGCAATTGGTCGTGGCCGTATTGCTTGATGCGGTCATTCTGCTTGCCGCGCAGCACGTCGGTCAGATGCGTGACGCCGAAGCGCATGCCAGTACGGTAGATGGCGGACAGCGCCTTCTGCGCGGCCTGCGTGCCATCCCACAGTTCCGGCGGATCGGCGCAGACGTCGCAGTTGCCGCAGGGTTCGCGTTCTTCGCCGAAATAATTGAGCAGCACCTGGCGGCGGCAGCGCGGGGCTTCGCAGTAGGCGAGCAGGGCGGTCAGGCGTTGTGACTCGAGCACCTTCTGGCCTTCGCTGGCGCCCGATTCGGCAATACGTGAATGCTGCAGCGCCACGTCCTGCATGCCGTAGGCCATCCAGGCTTCGGACGGCTCGCCGTCGCGGCCGGCACGGCCGGTCTCCTGGTAGTAGGCCTCGATGCTTTTCGGCAGGTCGAGGTGAGCGACGAAGCGCACGTCGGGTTTGTCGATGCCCATGCCGAAAGCGATGGTGGCGCACATGATCAGGCCTTCCTCGCGCAGGAAGCGGCGCTGGTTGGCGGCGCGTTCCGGGGCAGGCAGTCCGGCGTGATAGGGCAGCGCCGGGTAACCTTGGGCGGAAAGCCATTCGGCGGTTTCCTCGACCTTCTTGCGCGACAGGCAATAGACAATGCCGGCCTGGCCCTGGCGACCGGTCAGGAACGTGAGCAGTTGCTTCTTGGCGTTGTCCTTTTCGACCACGGTGTAGCGGATGTTCGGCCGGTCGAAGCTGGACAGGAAAACGCGCGCCTCGCCGAGGCCAAGGCGTTGCAACATCTCGTTGCGCGTCGCCTGGTCGGCGGTGGCGGTCAGCGCGATGCGTGGGACGTTCGGGTAGCGCTCGTGCAGGGCGGAGAGTTGCAGGTATTCCGGGCGGAAGTCGTGACCCCATTGCGACACGCAGTGCGCTTCGTCGATGGCGAACAGGGCGAGTTTGCCGGCCTCGGACAAAGCATCGAGCATGGCCAGCGTACGGTCCAGCAACAGGCGCTCGGGGGCAATGTAGACCAGATCGAGCTTGCCGCTGAAAATGCCTTGTTCTACGGCCTGTGCCTCGCGCCAGTCCAGCGTCGAGTTCAGGCAGGCGGCCTTGACGCCGAGTTGGGTCAGGGCATCGACCTGATCCTGCATCAAGGCGATGAGCGGCGAAACGACGACGGCGCAACCGGGGCGGAGCAGGGCGGGAATCTGGTAGCACAGGCTCTTGCCGCCGCCGGTCGGCATCAATACCAGCGCATCGCCGCCGCTGGCGACGTGTTCGATGATCTCGCCCTGCGCGCCGCGGAAGGCCGGGTAGCCAAAGACGTCGCGCAGGGTCTCGAGGGCCAGTGCTGCGGTGGACATGCCTTTAGGGCCGATTTTCAGGAAGGATGGCTTCGCGGGTCAGCGCTGCGCCGTCCCAGACCAGGCATTCGCCGCGGTCTTCGTGCCAGTCGGCCATTACCCAGCGTTCGACGTGGATGCCGTCGACGATGTGGTCGTGCTTGGCGGGTTGGTGCGTGTGGCCGTGGATGAAGGTGGCGTAGCTGTGATCGCGTAGGAAATCGTCGGTCGCCGCGCCGTCGAGGTCGCTGTAGCGTTGTTCGATGCGTTTCTTGCGGGCGCTGCGCCAGCGGATGTAGCGGCCGAGCAGGGCGCGCATCCAGCGCGGTTTGGCGCGCATATTGGCCAGCCAGACCGGGTTGCGTACCTTGGCGCGATAAGCGACGTAGGCTGGGTCATCGAGGCTCAGAGCATCGCCGTGCGACAGCACGAAGGACCATTCGGGCAGGGCGAGGTCGTAGGGGTCGGGTAGCAGGCGGGCGCCAGCGGCTTGGGCGAATTCCTCGCCAAGCGCGAAGTCGCGATTGCCGTGCATGATGAAAATCTGCAGGCCAGCATCGCTGGCTGCCTTGAGGGCGGCAATGATCTGCTGGTGATAGTCGTCGCTGACGTCGTCGCCGACCCAGACTTCGAATAGGTCGCCGAGGATGTAGAGCGCCTGAGCGTTACGCGCCCGTTCGCGCAAAAAGCGGAGGAACAAAGCAGTCGCCCCGGGTGACCGGGGCGACAGGTGCAGGTCGGAGATGAAGAGGATCAAACGATCTCGGCCTTCTCGATGACCACGTCTTCCTTCGGCACGTCCTGATGGAAGCCCTTGTTGCCGGTGGCGACGGCGCGGATCTTGTCGACCACGTCCAGGCCCTCGGTCACTTCGCCGAAGACGCAGTAGCCCCAGCCCTGGCCGCTCGGGGCCTTGAAGTCGAGGAAGTCGTTATCGACGGTGTTGATGAAGAACTGGGCGGTGGCCGAATGCGGATCGTTGGTGCGGGCCATGGCGATGCTGCCGCGCTTGTTCTTCAGGCCGTTGGCGGCTTCGTTCTCGATCGGCGCATTGGTCGGCTTCTGGTCCATGCCTTGGGCAAAGCCGCCGCCCTGGATCATGAAATTCTTGATGACACGGTGGAAGATGGTGCCGTTGTAGTGGCCGGCTTCGACGTAAGCCAGGAAGTTGGCGACGGTCTTCGGGGCCTTCTCGGCATCCAGCTTCAGGGTGATGGCACCGTGGTTGGTGGTCAGCTTGACTTGCGACATGGTTGGGGTGTCCTTACTTTTCGGAAATGATCTTGACGTTGTGGATGACGACCGGCGTCACCGGTACGTCCTGGTAATAGCCGGCGTTGCCGGTCGGCACCTTGGCGATCTTGTCGACGACGTCCATGCCCTGGGTCACCTTGCCGAACACGGCATAGCCCCAGGTGCGGCCGTCGGCCGGCGAACGGTGATTCAGGAAGTCATTGTTCTTCAGGTTAACGAAGAACTGTACCTTGGCCGAGTGAGGGTCCATGGTGCGGGCCATGGCGACGGTGCCGCGGTCATTGGTCAGGCCGTTGTTGGCTTCGTTCTGCAGAGCCGGGGTGCGCGGCTTCTTCTCTTCCATGGCCGGCAGGAAACCACCGCCCTGGATCATGAAGTTGTCGATGACGCGGTGGAAAATGGTGCCTTCATAGAAGCCGTGCTTGGCGTTGTACATGAACATCTCGACCGTCTTCGGCGCTTTCTCCGGATAGAGTTCAAGCGTGAACTTGCCCAGCGAGGTGGTCATCTCGACGGTCGGGGCGGCCCAGACCGAAAGGGCTGCGAGCAGGCCGGCGGCCAGTGCGGAGGCTTGTTTCAACATCAGGCGCTTCCTTCGTAAATAATCTTCCACTTGCCATCTTCACGAACCCAGTACTGCCGCTTCTTCATCTGGTTGTTCAGATTGTTGCTGCGGTAGTCCTGGTCGAAGGTGACGACGACGACTTCTTCCTTGCCCGGATTGCGGAACACGGACAGGTTGTCGACCTTGACCTTGATCCATTCCTTGCTGCCATTGACCTGCTTTTTCTGTGTGGCGAACTGCTCGAAATCCTGGCTGCCGGCCTTGAAGCGTTTCGAGTAGTGGCGCAGGAAACGCTCGTTGTCGCGGCTCTCCCAGTCGGCGCGCCAGTTCTCGATGGTCTTGTTGAGTTCGGTACGTTCCTTGTTCCAGTCATCGAGTGACAGCCATTCGACCGAGTTGCTGATGATGACTGGGGTGACGCCGACCTGCAGGTTCTTCGAGACGGCATCAAGATCCTGATTGGTCAGCACGACGCAGCCATCGGAGGCGCGCGGCGGGCGGGCAAAAGTGTCGGATGGCGTGCCGTGCAGCCAGATCCCGCTGCCGCCGCGTCCCTGACGCTTGTCCCACTCGTTCGGGTAATTGAGTGGGAATGCGCCGCTGCCGTAGAGATCGGCCAGCTTTTGCTTGGGCAGGTTGGCCGTGACGTGATAGACGCCGATCGGCGTTTTCTTGTCGCCCTCGACCATCTTCTCGGCGCCCAGCTTGCCCTGAGTGACGTAGTAGTCAGCCACGAAACGCGGACGGCCGCCATTGGCGGTATCATTTTCGTACAAATAGAGGCGGGAGCGCTTGGTATCCACGACGACGGCGTAACGCTGGTCCGGCTGCATCTGCAGCAGGTAGCGCGGCACGAAGTCCTTGGGAGGTTTCTCGCGATAACCCTTCAGGCGGGCGATGGCCTCGGCGCGCAGGTCGGCGACCTTCTCCTGCGGTGCACCGTTCAAAGCGCCGAAATTCTGAATCGGTTGGGTGCGAGCCAACAGCAAGTCACCCTTGATCAGATTGGCCAGGCGGTAGTTCGGGTACTGACGGAGCAGGGCCTCCGTCAGCTGCAGCGCTTCGTTCAGGCGATTGGCCTCGATTTCGGCGAAGATTTTGACCAGTTGGGTTTCCGGACCGGAATCGGAGACCGTGCCGGGGGTACGCACGGTCGCAGGCGCAGCGGCCTTGGCCAGCGTCGCGCCGCCTGCAGCTGCAACGGATGCCGAGGCAACGACGGCTGCGGTTTTGCGCGATGAAGATTTCTTCGAATCGGCCTTTGCCGACTTCGCGCCCTTGCTTGAAGACTTTCCCTCTGGCTTGGCCCATGCCGTACCGGCCAGGCAAGCGATCAATGCCAGGGCGAGGAGTTTACGACCCTGCATCAGCGCGAGTTTTCTTCCTTGATCAGCCACTTGCCACCGGCGCGGACCAAGACCAGGGTCTTGGTCGTCGAGGTGCTCAGGCTGCCAGCCTTGTAATGCTGGCGGAACTTGGCGGTAGCCTTGTCACCATTGACGTTGATCTGCGGCTCATCGATGGTGACGGAAATCTTGCCCGGCTTGCCGGCAATGCGGTCTTCGCGTTCGTCTTCCCACGCCTTGCGCGCCATGCCCTTGGGGGTATTGAAATCGCTGGCGTAGGCGGCGAAGTAGGCCTTCATGTCCTTGCGCGCCCAAGCGGCAGCCCAAGCGTTGACGGCCTTGGCGATATCTTCGCTGGCGGCATCGGCCTTGGCTGGAGCGGCGGGGGCCGGAGTCGGAGCCGGCGCCGGGGCAGCAACAGGGATCGGCTTGCTTTCGACCGGCTTGGCCGTTGCCGGGGCGGCTGCTGCGCCTGGCGCAGAGGCTACGACGGTCGCGGTCGGCTGGGCCGCCGGCTTGACCGGTGCGGCAGGCGGTGTTGCGGGGGCAGCGGCAACCGCTGGCGTACTGGCCTGCGGCTTGACGTTCCCCTTGCCCGAAGTGGTGATCAGGTCGCGAATCAAGGCCAGCTTGTTCTGCGTCGCCGTATTGGCGTTATCGAGCTGCAGCGCCTTGTCGTAGGCTTGGCTGGCCAGCTTGGCGTAGATGTCACCGAGGTTTTCGTAGGCGATGGCGTAGGAGGGATGGGTCCGGATGGCCATTTCCAGCGCCGTGCGCGCCTTGTCGTATTGCTTCTGCTGGGCGTAGAGCACAGCCAGGTTATTGTACGGCTCGGGCAGCTCCGGATAATCCTCAGTCAGCTTGGTGAACACCGCGATGGCGTCGCCCGGCTTGTTCATTTCCGTATAGATCAGGCCCTTCAGGAAGCGGCCTTGCGCGTCCTTGGGGCGGCTGCTCAGGTAGGCATCGACCTTGTCCATGGCCTGCGGGTATTGGCCCTGTTTGATCAGGCGCTGGATTTCCGGCAGGTTGTCAGCGAAGACCGGGGCGGCAAAACCGATGGCCAGGCCGACGGCCAGGGCGCGCAGGGTCTTCAGGTGCTGGAAACGGGACGGATGCAGGGAGGTCGAGGTCATCGCCATGCTATAATTTTTCAAATTACACAATCTTAAGATTCTACCAAATTGGCCGGTGTTTCCATAGATTTAACGGTGCCGGCCGCAGCCAGAATCCTCTTCGCATGCTCAAGATCTACAACTCCCTGAAGCGAGAAAAGCAGGTATTTACCCCGATCGAACCGAACAAGGTCCGCATGTACGTCTGCGGCATGACGGTTTACGACTATTGTCACCTCGGGCATGCCCGCGTGATGGTGGTGTTCGACATGGTCTATCGTTGGCTGAAGGCGTCGGGCTACGATGTTACTTATGTCCGCAACATCACCGATATCGACGACAAGATCATCAAACGTGCCGCCGAAAATGGCGAAACGATCCAGCAACTGACCGACCGTTTCATCGCTTACATGCACGAGGATGCCGATGCGCTCGGTGTCCAGCGTCCGAACCATGAGCCGCGCGCAACCGAGTATGTGCTTGAGATGCAGGACATCATCAGCAAACTGGAAGCCAATGGCTTGGCCTATCAGGCTAGCGATGGCGATGTAAATTACGCGGTGCGCAAGTTCCCGGGCTACGGCAAGCTGTCCGGCAAGTCGCTCGACGACCTACGCGCCGGCGAACGGGTGGAAGTCGATTCCGCCAAGCAGGATCCGCTCGATTTCGTGCTGTGGAAGCATGCCAAGCCGGGCGAGCCGGCCTGGCCTTCGCGCTGGGGGGATGGTCGGCCGGGCTGGCATATCGAATGTTCGGCCATGAGCTCCAAGTTGCTTGGCCAACACTTCGACATCCATGGCGGCGGCCAGGATTTGCAGTTCCCGCACCACGAAAACGAGATCGCCCAGTCGGAAGGCGCCAATTGCTGCACCTTCGTCAATTACTGGATGCACAATGGTTTTGTCCGAGTCGACAACGAAAAGATGTCGAAGTCGCTGGGTAATTTCTTCACCATCCGCGAAGTGTTGGGGAAGTACGATGCCGAAGTGGTTCGTTTCTTCATTCTGCGTGCTCAGTACCGCAGTCCGCTGAATTATTCGGATGCTCATCTCGACGATGCCAAGCGTAGTCTGGACAGCCTCTATTTCACGCTACGCGACGTGCCGCCTGCTGCGGTGGACCTCGATTGGAGCAACGAATTCGCAGCGCGCTTCGCCGCCGCGCTGAACGAGGATTTCGACTCCTCCGGTGCCATTGCCGTGCTGTTCGAATTGGCGGCCGAAGCCAATCGCCAGAAGAGCGGCGAACTATCTGGCTTGTTGAAGGTACTGGCCGCTGTGATCGGCCTGCTTGAACGCGAACCTCAGGCCTATCTGCAAGCCGGTACCGGTGTGGGTGGTTTGGACGAGGCCGCCATCGAGCAGATGATCGCCGATCGTGCCTCAGCCAAAAAGGCGAGGAATTTTGCCGAAGCCGACCGTATTCGCGACGAGTTGAAAGTAGCCGGTATCGTGCTTGACGACAGCCCGCAGGGAACGACCTGGCGTCGCGCCTGAGCGGCCGTCCAGAAAAACAAAAAGCCCGTCGAATGACGGGCTTTTTTGTTGTGCCGGCGAGGCTTACTTCATGACCTTGCCGCCAGCGCCGACCACAGTCAGTTCGACGTAGCGCGAACCCAGGCGATTATCCGGCGCATAGTTGATCTTGAAACCGCCCAGGTCGAAGTTCTGCATGCCCTCCAGTGCCGCAGTCAGTTTTTCGCGCGTCACATCCTTGCCCAGTTTCTTGATCGCTTCGGTCATCAGGCGAGCGTTCATGTAGCCTTCCAGGCCGTAGTAGGAATACTTGTCCTTCTGCTTACCGAGCAGCTTCTGGTAATCCTTGACGACGCCGATCGTGTCGTTCCACGGGTAGGGCATGACCTGCGAGATGCCGATGCCGCGGGAGTCGTTGCCGAGTTCCTGGGCCAGTACTTCGGCGCCGACCGGCGACAGGGTCATGAACATCGGGAACTGGCCGGCCTGCTTCATCGCCTTGACGAAAGCCGTGGTCGGCTTGTACAGGGTGACCATGACCACAGCCTGCGGGTTGGACTTGCCAATCGTTTCGACGGCCTTGCTCACATCCAGCGAGTTGCGTTCGACCGTGCCGACAGCTACCGGAGCGAGGTTGGCGCGCTTCAGGGCATTGGTCACGCCATCCAGGCCGGACTTGCCGAAGCCGTCATTCTGGTAGAAAACGGCGATGTTCTTCAGACCCAAGGCCAGCATCTGCGTCACGATGGCTTCCGCCTCGTCGGCGTAGCTGGCGCGGACGTTGAACATGTATTTGTTGTTCGGATTGGCCGACGGTGCTTCGCGCAGTGTGCCAGCACCGGAAATGGTGCCGACCAGCGGCACCTTGGCCGGGCCGAAGACCTTGTTCATCGCTTCCGTGGTCGGCGAGGAGCCGTAGTAGCCGATCAGGGCGAACACCTGCTTTTCCTGGATCAGGGACTTGGTGTTGGCAACGGTGCGGTCGGTTTCGTAGCCATCGTCGATGGTTATCAGCTCGATTTTGCGGCCATTGACGCCACCGCTCTTGTTGACCTGGTCGAAATAGGTGGTCATCGCCTCGCGCATCTGCATGCCGTATACGCCGTTCGGGCCGGTGAAGGGGGCGGACATGCCCAGCGTGATGGTCGAATCGGTGACGCCGGTTTCTGCGCCGGCCTGGGCTGCGCCCAAGGCGAGTAGTGCCGCGATGGCGGCAAGGCGAATTGTCTTCATGATCTCCTCAGTCTTCTTGGTGGATTAGCTCGATGGCTGAGGGGAGAATGGCCTGCCTAGCTGACAAGTTGCTTACATAATGTGTCGCAGTATGAACATTTGTTTGATTGTCATTGAAGCGGGAAAGGTCCAAAGAAAAACGGGCCGCGGCAATAGCCAGCGGCCCGTTTCCTGAAGGCGGCGAATGTCTTATTTCATCAACTTGCCATTGGCGCCCAAAACGGTCAATTCGACGAAATGGGAGCCGGCACGGTTGTTCGGGCCGAAGGTAGGGCGGAAGCCGCCGAGATCCTGGTTCATGCCTTCCAGGGCGCCGACGAGTTTTTCGCGGGTCAAATCCTTGCCCAGCTTGCGGATGGCCTCTGTCGCCGTCTTTGCCATGACGAAGGCTTCGATACCCATGTAGGAAGGCGGAGTCTGCTTGCCGATCAGGCGCTGGTAGTCCTTGACCACGGCGACCGTATCGTTCCACGGGTAGGGCATGACCTGGGAAATGCCGATGCCGCGGGCATCGTTGCCTAGTTCCTGCGTCAGTTGCTCGGGACCGACCGGCGACAGGGTCATGAACATCGGGCCGAGACCGGCTTTACGTAGGCCCTTCACCATCAGGGAAGCAGGCTTGTGCAAAGTCACCATGACCACGGCCTGCGGATTGGCCTTGGCGATCGTTTCCTGTGCCTTGGCGATGTCTTCGGAGTTACGCTCGACGGTGCCGGTGGCCACCGGTGCCAGGTTGTGCTTCTTCAGTGCTGCTGTCAGGCCGTCGAGGCCAGCCTTGCCGAAGCCGTCGTTCTGGTAGAAGACAGCGATATTTTTCATGCCCAGCGTGACCAGTTGCGTACCAATGGCTTCAGCCTCGTCGGCGTAGCTGGCGCGCAGGTTGAACATGAATTTGTTGTTCGGATTGGCTGAGGGGGCCTGGCGGATCGACATGGCGCCGGAGATGCCGCCGATCAACGGCACGCCGGCCGGACCGAAGGCCTTGTTCATGGAGTCGTCGATCGAAGCGGTGCCGTAATAACCGATCAGGGCGAACACCTTGTTGGTTTCGATCAGCGTCTTGGTGTTGGCTACGGCTTTGGCTGCGTCGTAACCATCGTCGATAGCGACCAATTGCAGCTTCTTGCCATTGACGCCGCCAGCCTTGTTGACCTGATCGAAATAGGCGCTGACGACATTCTTGATCTCCTGACCGTGGCTGGCGGCCGCGCCGGTCAGCGGAATCGACATGCCGAGGGAAATGGTCGAGTCGGTGACGCCGGTTTCGGCATGAACAGGCAGAAGGCTCGTCAGACCAAATACGCACGCAGCCAGGGTGAGGCGAATCGCTTTCATCGGGTTCTCGCTATTGGTTTGCCAGGTAACCGTTGAATTATAGGGGCGGAAATGCCCATCTGGTGCAGAAAAATAGCCGTTTTAGGTATTCCGATGTTGTATTCGCCGACTTTTTGCGTGACTGCTGCGGTGCACTGCCCAAAAATGCAAAAAATCCGCCCCCGGTGAGGTGGGCGGATTTTTATTTTGGCGGTGAAAGTTAGCCTGCGCTGCAAGGTTCGGGAGTTACTCTCCGAAGAACTCTCGAGCCTTGTGGTTTCGGCCGGGACGTTGTCCCTTAACTCGCTGCGCGAGTTAGCCTTCACCGTAAGGTCAGGGAATTATTCTCCGAAAAATTCCCTGACCTTATCCATCCAGGACTTCGAGCGCGGGTTGTGCTTGGCGCTGTCGTCCTTGCTGCTGTCTTCCAGTTCGCGCAGCAATTCTTTCTGGCGGTCGGTCAGGTTGACCGGGGTTTCGACCACGACGTGGCACATCAGGTCGCCGTGCGTGTGGCTGCGTACGCCCTTGATGCCCTTGCCGCGCAGGCGGAAGACGCGACCGGACTGGGTTTCCGGCGGAATCTTGATGGCAGCTGCGCCGTCCAGGGTCGGGATTTCGATCTCGCCACCCAGGGCTGCGGTGGTGAAGGAAATCGGCATCTCGCAATGCAGGTCGTTGTGATCCCGCTGGAAGACGGCGTGCTGCTTCAGGTGAATCTGCACGTAAAGGTCGCCCGGCGGGCCACCATTGACGCCATGTTCGCCTTCGCCGGCCAGCCGGATGCGATCGCCTTCGTCCACACCGGCCGGAATCTTCACTGCCAGGGTCTTGTGCTGCTTGATACGACCGGCGCCGCCACAGGACTTGCACGGGTCGGCGATGAAGCGGCCGGTGCCGTGGCACTTGTGGCAGGTCTGCTGGATCGAGAAGAAACCTTGTTGCAGGCGAACCTGACCGGAACCGTTACAGGTCGGGCAGGTCTTGGGCTGGGTCCCGGCCTTGGCGCCGGAGCCGTGACAGACATCGCATTCCTCCATGGTCGGGATGCGGATCTTCGTCTCGGTGCCGTGAGCAGCCTGTTCCAGCGTGATTTCCAGGTTGTAGCGCAGGTCGGCGCCGCGGTAGATGTTGGAACGTCCGCCACCGCCGCCGCGGCCGCCGAAAATTTCGTCGAAGATACCGCCGAAGGCGTCGGCGAAGCCGCCGCCGCCGAAGCCAGCACCGCCGCCCATGCCGGCCTGCGGGTCGACACCGGCGTGGCCGTACTGGTCGTAGGCGGCACGCTTCTGGCCGTCCGACAGGATTTCGTAGGCTTCCTTGGCTTCCTTGAACTTCTCTTCGGCCGACGGGTTATCCGGATTGCGGTCCGGATGGTATTTCATGGCCAGCTTGCGGTAGGCCTTCTTGATCTCGTCGTCCGACGCATCGCGGTTGACGCCGAGAATCTCGTAAAAATCGCGTTTAGACATGTTCAGTCCCGTCTATGTGACAAAGGCGCCGAGCGCCGCCGGAGGGTTCCGGAAGGCTCGGCGCCGGGCTATTGCGTCAGGCTTACTTCTTGTCCTTGTTCACTTCCGTGAATTCGGCATCGACGACGTCGCCTTCGACGGTCTTCTCGCCTTGCGACTGGGCGCCGGCACCGGCCGCACCAGCGGCAGCGCCTTCGGCCTGTTGCTGGGCGTACATCTTTTCGCCCAGTTTCTGGGCCGCAGCCGACAGGGCTTCGGTCTTGGCGGTGATGACATCCTTGTCGCCGTCGCGCAGGACTTCTTCAACATCCTTGATGGCCGCTTCGATGGCTTCTTTTTCCGAAGCGTCGAGCTTGTCGCCGTATTCGGTCAGCGACTTCTTGACCATGTGCACCATGCCGTCGGCCTGGTTGCGGGCGTCGGCCAGTTCGTGCGCCTTCTTGTCTTCCTCGGCGTGCAGCTCGGCGTCCTTAACCATGCGTTGAATTTCTTCTTCGCTCAGGCCGGAGTTGGCCTTGATGGTGATCTTGTTTTCCTTGCCGGTGGCCTTGTCCTTGGCGGTGACGTGCATGATGCCGTTGGCGTCGATGTCGAAGATGACTTCGATCTGCGGCGTGCCGCGCGGGGCCGGCGGGATGCCTTCCAGGTTGAACTGGCCCAGGCTCTTGTTGCCGGAAGCGACTTCACGCTCGCCTTGCAGCACGTGGATGGTCACGGCGGACTGGTTATCGTCGGCGGTCGAGAACACTTGCGAAGCCTTGGTCGGGATCGTGGTGTTCTTCTGGATCAGCTTGGTCATGATGCCGCCCAGGGTTTCGATACCCAGCGACAGCGGGGTGACGTCGAGCAGCAGCACGTCCTTGACTTCGCCCTGCAGCACGCCGCCCTGGATGGCGGCGCCGACGGCGACAGCTTCATCCGGGTTCACGTCCTTGCGCGGCTCGCGACCGAACACTTCCTTGACCTTTTCCTGCACCTTCGGCATGCGCGACTGGCCGCCGACCAGGATGACGTCGTCGATGTCGCCGATCTTGCAGCCAGCGTCCTTCAGCGCGGTCAGGCAGGGTGCGACGGTACGCTCGATCAGCTCGTCGACCAGCGACTCGAACTTGGCGCGGGTGATCTTCAGCGCCAGGTGCTTCGGGCCGGAGGCGTCGGCGGTGATGTAGGGCAGGTTGACTTCGGTCTGCTGGCTGGAGGACAGCTCGATCTTGGCCTTTTCGGCGGCTTCCTTCAGGCGTTGCAGGGCCAGCACGTCCTTCTTCAGGTCGACGCCGGATTCCTTCTTGAATTCGTCGATGATGTAGTCGATCAGACGCTGGTCGAAGTCTTCACCGCCGAGGAAGGTGTCGCCGTTGGTGGCCAGCACTTCGAACTGCTTTTCGCCATCGACGTCGGCGATTTCGATGATGGAGATGTCGAAGGTGCCGCCGCCCAAGTCATAAACAGCGATCTTCTTGTCCTTGCCGGCAACCTTGTCCATGCCGAAGGCGAGGGCGGCAGCGGTCGGCTCGTTGATGATGCGCTTGACTTCCAGACCGGCGATGCGGCCGGCGTCCTTGGTGGCCTGGCGCTGGCTGTCGTTGAAGTAGGCCGGCACAGTGATGACAGCTTCGGTGACTTCCTCGCCGAGGTAGTCTTCGGCGGTCTTCTTCATCTTGCGCAGCACTTCAGCAGAAACCTGCGGCGGGGCGATTTTCTTGTCGCGCGCTTCAACCCAGGCGTCGCCGTTGTCGGCCTTGACGATCTTGAAGGGCATCAGGGCGATGTCCTTCTGCACTTCTTTTTCCTCGAAGCGGCGGCCGATCAGGCGCTTGACGGCGTACAGCGTGTTCTTCGGGTTGGTCACGGCCTGGCGCTTGGCCGGGGCGCCGCACAGGATTTCGCCGTCTTCGGTGTAGCCGATGATGGACGGGGTGGTGCGTGCGCCTTCCGCGTTTTCGATAACCTTCGGCTGGCCGCCTTCCATGATGGCGACGCAGGAGTTGGTGGTGCCGAGGTCGATACCGATGATCTTGCCCATGTTCGTTTTCCTAAAAATGAATTACCGATGTTCGTGAATTGGGGATTCGTTAACCAATTTCAAGCCTCTGCTGCGGTGCACAGGCAAAAATGGCCAAAAATGCTTACTTGCCCTTGGCGACCATGACCAGCGCCGGACGCAGCACGCGATCGGCGATCATGTAGCCCTTTTGCAGGACGGTGACGACGGTGTTGGCTTCCTGGTCGGAGTCCACCATGCCGATCGCCTGATGCTTGTGCGGATCGAACTTCTCGCCAGCCGGATTGACTTCGTTCAGCGCATTCTTCTCGAAGGCGGCAACCAGTTGCTTGAGGGTCAGCTCGACGCCAGACTTGAAGCTCTCAACGGTCTGCTCCGGCACGGCCAGCGCGGCTTCCAGGCTGTCCTTGACGGCCAGCAGTTCGCCGGCGAACTTCTCGACGGCAAACTTGTGCGCCTTGGAAATGTCTTCCTGCGCACGGCGACGAATGTTTTCGCCTTCGGCCTTGGCGCGCAGCCAGGCGTCGTAGTGCTCGGCGGCCTTCAGTTCGAGGGCCTTGAACTGCTCCTCGATGCTCGGAATGGTGTCGACGTTGTCGATGGCCGGCGCGGCGGCTTGTTCGACGGCGGGTTCGTTGCCCAGCATGGCTTCCTGGGTGTTTTCCGGGTTGGACATTCGCGGTTTCTCCAAAAAATCTTGCTGCTATATGAGGCCGGCCTTTCCCGTTTCAAGTCCACCAAACGAATATTTCTTGAAAAGAGAAATGCTGCCCTCGATTGGCGCACATGCTAGGATCGCCAAATATGTTTTTTTGACGCATTGGCATGGAGCAAATTGGCAAATACCGCGTCGTTCGCGAACTCGGCAAGGGTGCGACGGCAACGGTGTATCTCTGCGACGACCCGGATAACGATCGCCAGGTAGCGGTCAAGGTCATCCGCTTCGGGCAGGACAGTGCGGCGATGTCGCGCCGCATGCGCAAGCTATTCCAGAACGAGGGCATGGTCTCCAAGCGCCTCCATCACCCGAATATCGTCGAGGTGTATGAGACGGCGGTCGAGGAGGATTTTGCCTATCTCGCCATGGAGTACGTCAATGGCTTCAGCCTGGAGCAGCATTGCCGCATCGACAAGCTGCTGCCCATGCATCGCGTCATCGGCATCATCTTCAAGTGCTGCATGGCGCTCGATTCGGCCTACCGCCAGGGCATCATCCACCGCGACATCAAGCCGGCGAACATCATGATCGCCGCCAACGACGAACCGAAGATCGCCGATTTCGGTTTGGCGCTGAACCTGAACAAGGATCTGGACCGCGACTCGACCTTCATCATGGGCGTCGGCTCGCCGGCCTACATGTCGCCGGAACAGATCAAGGGCTATCCGCTCAACCAGAAGACCGACCTCTATTCGCTGGGCGTCGTCATGTTCCAGCTGTTGACCGGGCGCCTGCCCTTCCGCGCCAACAATCAGGCGACCCTGGTCTATCGCATCATCAATACCGATGCGCCTGCCGTCACCGCGCTCAACCCGAATCTGCCGGAAGGACTCAATCCGGTGGTGCGCAAGGCGCTGGAAAAGGATCTCTACAATCGCTACCGCAACGGTGCCGAGTTCGCCAAGGATCTTTCCGCCGTGCGCTATCAGATCGTCGGCGACGATGAGGTAGAGAAGGACACGCGGCATTTCGAAACCCTGCGCCGGCTCGATTTCTTTGTCGAGTTCGAGAACGTCGAGCTGTGGGAAATCCTGCGTGTGTCGGTGTGGCGGGAGGTTTCCGCGAATGTGGCAATCATTCGCGAAGGGGAAAACAGTGACACCTTCGGTATCGTCATTTCCGGTTGCGTCGAGGTTTCGATCGCCGGCAAGGCCTTGTGCCGTTTGGGCGCAGGCGAGCCGATCGGCGAGGTGACTTACCTGCATCCGAAGAGCGACCTGCGCCACGCCACCGTGACCACCTTGGAGCCAACCTTGTTCCTGGAGGTCAACGCATCTGCAATGTCGCTGGCTTCGGAAGAGTTGGTTGGGCGCATGCGTGACGCGTTGCTCACCAAGATGATCAAGCGCCTGCGCGAAGTGAACCAGATTGCCGCCGCCCAAGGTCAGCCGGCGGTGCAGAGCGACGGTTCGTCGGCCTACTCCAAGTCGCGCCCGATCGGCGGGCTTGAACTGACCCCCATGTAAAATCGGCCTCCGTCAGGAGGCCGTCGTTTACTTGAGCTTTAGGGTTTAGACCTTGAAGCGACCCACCAGATTGGACAGACCATCGGCCAGTTGCTTCAGATCGTGCGCCGCGCCTGCGGTCTGCTCGACCGTGCCGGTATTCTCGCGCGCCATGCCGGCGATGGCTTCGATGCTGGTTTCGACATCGCCGGAGAAGCGGCGCTGCTGCTCAGTGGCCGCGGCAATGTTATCGAGGCCGTGACCGACTTCCGTCACCGAGCCGTTGGTTGCCTGCAGTACGTTGGATACCGAGGAAACCGCCGACTGGCTGCTGGCCAGGTGATCCAGCCCTTCCTCGATGCTGCGCCGGACAGCAACCGACTGGGCGCTCAGGTTGGCCGTGATCGCATCGATTTCGCTGGCGGAACGGGAAGACTTCTCGGCCAGTTTGCGCACTTCGTCGGCAACGACAGCAAAACCACGACCTTGCTCGCCGGCTCGGGCCGCTTCGATCGCGGCATTCAGGGCCAGCAGGTTGGTCTGTTCGGCGATGTCCTTGACCTCGCGGGTCATCTGGGTGATGGCCTCGGTGTTGCGTACGAAGTTGTTGACCGAGTCGGCCATTTCCTTGACTGCGCGTTCGACAACGTTCATTTCGCCGAGCAAAACGTTCAGTGTCTTGCTACCTTCCTGGGCGCGGGCGAGGCTTTCCTGTGACTGATGCTGGACGAGTTCGGCACTCTGCGCGATCGACGAGATGCTGGCGACCAATTGTTCGACTGCGCCGGCGGCTTCGCTCGACTTGTCGTTCTGCTGGTGCGAGCTTTGCGATACGCGGTCGGCGTTGTCGGTCAGCGCGGCGACACGGGTCGATACCTGGGTGGCGGAATCGCGCACCTGGCGAACCAAGTGGTTGAACTTTTCCATCATCTCGTTGAAGACGATGGCGGCCTGGCCGACCTCGTCCTTGCCCTTGACCGGCAGACGGCGGGTCAGGTCGCCTTCGCCACGAGCGATATCGGAGAGACCGGTGCGCAACTCGTCCAGCGGGGCGGTGACAAAATGGTGGGTCAGCAGGTAAATGATGACGAGCAGGGCGCCTAGCGCACCCAAGGCAACGCCGACGATCTTCAGGCGGAAGGAGGAGACGGCAGATTCAACCGAGTCGAGCGAAACCTTCATGCTGACGATGCCCAGCACGGTACCTTCGGCTACCTGGTGACAGAGGATGCAATCCTTGCCGAGATAGTTCTTCGAAGCCTTGGTCGGGTTGATGACGCGCAGGAATGACTTGCCGCCGACACTTTCCACCGCCATATAGGGGTTGCCGGAGGACATGACCTGGCTTTCCAGCGAATCCGGACTGCGCTTGCTCTTGGTGTCGGGCCCGTAGAGCTTGCTTACGGCCTCGCCGCGCATTACTTCCAGATCGTCGATGATGGACAACTGCTTGATCTGATCCAGAAAAACTTCACGCTGGCCGACCGTGCCGGTGATCATCATGCCGGTCAGACCGGCCATGGTCATTTCATGAATGCTTTGGGCGAAATCCTGAGCTTGCCGAATGGCGGTGTCGCGGTTGACCTGCGTCGTCCAAACGATGGCGCCGGCCCAGATCAAGGCAAGTACCAACCAGATTGCTGCAGTCAGACGGATCCAGATTTTCAGATCAGCAATGCGCGGCATGTTTTCCCCTTGTTATTGACTGCAGCGCATTGCTGGTTTCGAGCAAGCACTACGCAGTCAGGTCTATTTGCTGAATTGTGCCAGCGTTGCCATCTTCCTGCAAAAATGTTCCTGAAGTGCGAATCTGGGCCTGCAGTTCGTTGGCTGCGTTCTTGATCGAAAACGGCGTGGCGACATGGTTCAAATTGATCGCACCCACATTCGCTTCGCGTAGAGACCTCAGCACGTCCTTGCCTTCGGCATCGCGCGTCCAGATCTTCAACTGATCGTAGATGGCGTCGTTTTCGTCGATCCATTGATTCTGGTCGGCATCGAAGGCAGCGAGTTCCTGGAAGCCTTCTCCGGTTGTCGGACCAAACAATTCGCGTCCATCGTTGACCTTGCCGTCGCCATTGCGATCGAAGACCAGAAAGCCACTACCCGGGGTGACGAAATTGATCTGTTCTTTCTGGCCGTCGGCATTCAGGTCGAAGGAGAAGCGTTGGTCGGTCAGTTGTGCTGCTGTGCCGGCGAAGTTCAGCACCAGAGGGTCGGTCGTTTTTGCGGCGTCGCCCAAGCGGATGCTGACATTGCTTTCCTCGTAATAGCTGCGTGACATCGACAGGTTGACGTTGAAGCTGATTTCACGTCCGTCCGCGGTGTTGACCACACCGCTGGCGGAGAAAGTGGTTTGTTCCACTTCGCTATACGTGGCGTGGTAGTCGTAGGCGATTCCAAAACCGGCCGAAGGGGGATTTTGAGTATTGGCTTGGGCTGGCGGCGCATCGACTTCGGCACCCTCCACCGTGCGCTCGAAGTCCCGGGTATCGAACAGGCGCAAACGGTGACCGAGCAGCATCTCGACGACGCTGCGGATCAGGCTCAGTTTCGGGTCCTTGTCGATTTCCGAATCCCGGTCGCTCTTTGCCACTTCGTTCGCGGCACCTTGAGGGGCAGGGTTGGGCGGATTGCCAGACAGGCTGACCCTGTCTCTGGAAGGCGCCGGATCGGAATTGTTCCCGTTCGGCAGACGGCGGCCGATCGTGACGGTCAGGGATTCGCTGACTTCGCGCTGTTGGGCGTAGACATGCGATGCGCTCAAGGCGAGCGTGGAACTGGCAATTTTCATGGGGACCTCCAAAGAGCAGTGTTGCTCCCTGTGTTAACGGCCCCTTGGTCAGGAAGTTAAGGCCTGTAAAGATGCGGCTGTAGCCAGCGTTTCAGCGTGCCGAGGTCCAGCGCGCCGCTCTGGCGGGCGATCTCGCGACCTTGAAAAAAAATTGCCAGGGTCGGAATGCTGCGTATGTTGAAGCGAGCAGCCAGTTGTTGTTCCTGCTCGGTATTGAGCTTCGCCAGGCGAATGCGCGGTTCGAGCTCGCGCGCGGCTTGCGCGAAGGTCGGCGCCATCATCCGGCAGGGGCCGCACCAGGGGGCCCAGAAGTCGACGACGACCGGCAGGTCGTTGCGGGTGATGTGGCGTTCGAAATTGGCTGTCGTCAGTTCGAGCGGCTCGCCGACGAAGAGCGGGCGTTTGCACTGGCCGCACTGCGGCGCGTCATCGATTTTTGCCCCGGATAGCCGGTTCACCGCAGCACAGTGCGGACAGACGATGTGGATCGGTTCGGACATGCTCGTTCCTCTATATCAGATTGCTCTGATATATGGCCGATGCACTCGGTTTCAAGTCGTCGCGCCGAGCTTTTGCGCGCGTCGTTGCGCGGCCGGGTCGGCAGTGGGCTGCGTCGGCCAGCCTTGCAAGTGGCGGAGCGCGATGTCGGCGAGGGCACGTATCCAGGAATCGTCCTCGTTGAGTGCCGGAATGTAGTGGTAGGCCTTGCCGCCGGCAGAAAGGAAATCCTGTTTGCCCTCCATGGCGATTTCTTCCAGGGTTTCCAGGCAATCGGCGACGAAGCCGGGGCAAATCAGGTCGACGCGCTTCACACCTTGGTGGGCCAAGGCCTCCAGTGTCGGAGCAGTATAGGGCTGCAACCATTCGGCCTTGCCGAAGCGTGACTGGAAGCAGACCTTGTACTGGTTCTCGGCCAGGTTCAGTCGCTCGGCGAGCAGGCGGCCTGTTTTCTGGCATTCGCAGAAATACGGGTCGCCCAGATCGAGGCTACGCTTGGGCAGGCCATGGAAGCTGAGGATCAATTGGTCGCCGCTGCCCAACGGGCCAGCGGCTTGCCAATGGCGCCTTACGCTTTGTTCCAGCGCATCGAGATAACCGGCGTCGTCGTGGAAGTTACGGACGAAACGCATCTCCGGTTGATTGCGCGTCTGCAGCAGCCAGCGGCTCGCGTCGTCGATCACGGTGGCAGTGGTCGATGCAGCATATTGCGGATACATCGGCACCAGCAGGACGCGTGAAGCGCCGGCGGCCTTCACTCGGTTGAGTACGTTGGGGATGCTTGGCTGGCCGTAACGCATGGCCCAGTCCACGATTACTGTGTGACCCTGTTGCCCGAGGTAGCCTTTCAACAACTTCGCCTGGCGTTCGGTATGGACGCGTAGCGGTGAGCCGTCGGGCATCCAGACCGAGGCGTATTTGGCGGCCGATTTCTTTGGCCGGGTGTTCAGGATGATGCCGTTCAGGATGGGCCACCACAGCAACTTGGGAATCTCGACGACGCGCGGGTCGGAGAGGAACTGCTTGAGGTAGCGTTTCAGTGCCGGTGCTGTCGGCGCATCGGGGGTGCCGAGATTGACCAGAACGATGGCGGTGGTCGCCGTCTGGCCGTGGCGATACGGCGGCTCGGGAAGGTAACGGGGCATTTAGTCCTGCTTGTAGGAGAGGGCGCTGGAGAGCAAGCGGGCGGTGATATCGACGATGGGGATCACGCGTTCGTAGGCCATGCGGGTCGGCCCGATGACGCCGACCGAGCCGACGACCTGGCCATCGACAGCGTACGGGGCGGCGATGACGCTGCATTCGTCGAGCGGCGCGATGCCGGATTCGCCGCCAATGAAAATCTGCACGCCCTCGGCGCGGTTGGAAACGTCGAGCAGGCGCATCAGGCTGGAACGTTGTTCGAAGAGGTCGAACAACTCGCGCAGGCGTTTCATGTTCGACGACAGCTCTTCGACATCGAGCAGGTTCTTCTCGCCGGAGATGACGTAAGGGGCGTTGTCGGCCATGGCGGCGTCGCCGGCTTCCAGTGTCAACGCCATCAAAGGTTTGATGTCGTCGCGCAGGCGCTGGATTTCCTGCGTCAGGCGATGGCGAATCTGCTCGAAATCGAGGCCGGCGAAGTTCTGGTTCAGGTAATTGGCGGCGCTGGTCAGCTCGGAAGGCGAGTAGGCCTTCTCGGTATTCAGGATACGGTTCTGCACGTCACCGTCGGCGGTGACGATGATCAGCAGGATGCGCTTTTCCGACAGGCTGAGGAATTCGATCTGGCGGATGCGCGCGCTCTGCCGACGCGGCGCGATGACGACGCCGGCGAAATGGGTCAGGCTGGAGAGCAGTTGCGACGCATTCGAGATGATCTGGTTCGACGGCAGGCCGTTCAACGCCTCTTCCATCTGGTCCATCTGCCGCGCTTCGAGCGGGCGGACGGTGAGCAGGCTATCGACGAACAGGCGGTAGCCGCGCGCGGTCGGCACGCGGCCGGCCGACGTGTGCGGGCTGGCGACGAAGCCGGCTTCCTCGAGGTCGGCCATCACGTTGCGGATCGTTGCCGGTGACAGATCGAGGCCGGAAAACTTGGATAGAGCACGCGAGCCGACCGGTTGCCCATCGGCAATATAGTGTTCGACCAGGGTCTTCAGCAGGGTACGCGAACGATCGTCAATCATGCGGTGGATTGTACAAAAAGAACCGGGGGGCACGGCAACGCGATTTTTATGCAAGAATTCGGCCCCATGAACAGAAGCTTCGGCTCCTTCCGCGCTCCCCGCACCATCGCCCTGGTCGGCAAGTACCACAGCCTCGAGATCGCCGAGTCGCTGCGCAAGCTTGCCGAGTACCTCCATGAGCGTGGCGTGACGGTATTTATCGAGCGCGAGACGGCCGAGCAGATCGGCAAGCAGGTCGATCTGTCGCGCTGGGTGACCTGCGGTTTCAACGACATCGGCGCGCATGCCGATCTCGCCATCGTGCTTGGCGGCGACGGCACCATGCTCAACGCGGCACGTCGTCTGGCCCGTTATTGCGTGCCGCTGGTCGGTGTGAACCAGGGGCGCCTGGGCTTCATGACCGATATCGCGCGCGACGACATGCTGACCTGCATGGACGACATGCTCGACGGCCGTTTCAAACCGGAAAACCGCATGCTGCTGGCGGCCGAGGTAATGCGCGACGGCAAGGAAATCGCCGCCAACATGGCCCTCAACGATGTCGTGGTCGACAAGGGCGCCATTGGCCGGATGATCGAATTCGAGCTCTTCATCGACGGCGAATTCATCTACAACCTGCGTTCCGATGGTCTGATCGTATCGACGCCGACCGGTTCGACTGCCTATTCGCTGTCGGCCGGTGGGCCGATCCTGCATCCGACCCTGACCGGCATCGCGCTGGTGCCATTGTGTCCGCATGCCCTGACCAACCGGCCGATCATCGTCAAGGACGACGCGGATATCGAGTTGCGCGTGACGCACGCCGACGATCCGCGCGTGCACTTCGACGGTCAGGTGACGCTCGACCTGGAGCCCGGCGATAGCGTACGCCTGCGTCGCTCCGAGCACACCATCTGCTTCCTGCACCCGCCCGGCTACAGCTATTTCGCCATGCTGCGCCAGAAGCTGCAGTGGAGCGAACGGCCGAAGGGGCCCTGATGCTGCGCCACCTAACTATTCGCGACTTTGTCATTGTTGACCGGCTCGAACTCGAATTCGACACCGGCTTCGGTGCACTGACCGGTGAAACCGGAGCCGGCAAATCCATCCTGATCGATGCTTTGGCCCTGGCGCTCGGCGAACGCGCCGATGCCGGCGTCGTCCGTGCTGGTTGCGACAAGGCGGAAGTGGCGGCGACCTTCGACGTCGCCAAGCTGCCCGAAGTGGCGGCGTGGCTCAAGGGCAACGATCTCGAAGGCGAGGACGAGTTGCTGCTGCGTCGCGTGGTGGACGCCGGCGGCCGGTCGCGCGCCTACATCAACGGTTCGCCGGCGACGGTGCAGCAATTGCGCGAAGTGGGCGAGTGGCTGGTCGATATCCATGGCCAGCATGCGCATCAATCCTTGCTGCGCAGCGATGCCCAGCGCCTATTGCTCGATGCCCATGCCGGCCTGACCGGGTTGGCGCGTGAGGTGGGTGCTGCCTGGCGTAGCTGGCGGGAAGCGGATCAGGCCTTGAAAGCCGCCAGTGAAGGGGTTGAAGCGCTGTTGCGCGAACGCGAGCAATTGGAGTGGCAGATCGGAGAACTCGATACGCTGGCCTTTGGCGAGGAGGAATGGGCGACGCTGGACGTCGAACATCGCCGCCTGGGCCATGCCGCCAGCCTGATCGAGGGCGCGCAGTTCGCACTCGGTGTGCTGGCCGAGGATGACGCGGCTTGCGAGCGCCAGATCGACAGCGTGGCCACCCGTCTGGCCGGCTTGGCTGATTACGACCCGGCCTTGGCCGAAGTCGCCGAACTGCTCGGCTCGGTACAGGCTGAATTGACTGAGGCAGTGTCGTCGCTGCGCCGTTACGCCGACCGGGTCGATCTCGATCCGGAGCGCCTGGCCGAAGTCGAGCAGCGCATGGATGCCGTGATGAGTGCGGCGCGCAAGTTCCGCGTGCCGCCGCCGGAATTGCCGGCCTTGCTTGCCGGCTGGAAGCAGCGTCTGGGCGAACTGGAGGCTTCGGCCGATCTGGCCGGGCTGGAAGCGAAGCGTGCGGAAGCGCAGAAACTTTACATGCGCAAAGCCGAAGAGTTATCCAAGGGGCGTCGGCAGGCGGCGAGTGAAATGGGCGACAAGGTCAGCGCCGTCATGCGCCAGCTTGCCTTGGCATCCGGTCGCTTCGAAGTGGCCTTGTTGCCGGTCGACGGCGGCGCGGCCTATGGCCTGGAGCAAATCGAATTCCGCATCGGCGGCCTGGCCGGCAACGATGCCAAGCCGCTGGCCAAGGTGGCTTCCGGCGGCGAACTGTCGCGTATCAGCCTGGCCATTCAGGTTCTGACCTCACGTTCGGCCGCGGTGCCGACGCTGATTTTCGACGAAGTCGATGTCGGTATCGGCGGCGGCGTGGCCGAGATCGTCGGGCGCCTGTTGCATGAGCTGGGCGAAGAGCGTCAGGTGCTGTGCGTGACCCATCTGCCGCAAGTGGCGGCGCAGGCCGATTGGCAGTGGCAGGTGAGCAAGTCAACGCGCGATGGCGTGACCCTGAGCGCCATCCAGCCGCTCGATCAGGGCGGCCGCGTGCAGGAAATCGCACGCATGCTGGGCGGCGTCGAGATTACCGACATCACTTTGCAGCATGCACGCGAACTGCTGCGGTGCACTGCCTGAAAAGGCAAAAAACCGAATCTGTTTTATAACCAGCCGATGAGCTTGGCGGCAGCGAGCGCGGCCAAAATCAGGAAGAAGACGCCGCTGATCCGGTGAATCCATTTGAGTGGCAGGCGGTTCAGCAGGCGTCGGCCTGCAAGGACGCCGAGCACCGAAGTCGTCGCCAGGGCCAATGTCGCGCCGCCCCAGACGGCGGTCGCATCCACTGCGCTGCCCATGCCGGCGACCGCGATCTGCGTCTTGTCGCCAAATTCGGCCAGGAATATCAGCAGGAAGGTGGTGGCGAAAATCCCGTGGCCGGGCTTTTCCTCGATCTCTTCGTCGTCGTCTTCATCTTCGAAACGCAGGGCGTTGATGCCGAAGAAAGCGAACAGGGCGCCGACGGCGGCCGTGACCACCCATTCCGGCAGCCAGGCGGCGACGGCCGCGCCGAACAGCACGGCGAGCAGGTTGAGTACGGCGAAAGCGGCGACGGCACCGGCCACGACCGGCAGGCCGCGGTGGCGAGCGGCCAGCGTCATGCAGACAAGTTGGCTCTTGTCGCCGAACTCGGCCAGCGCAATCAACAAAAAGGTGGTGCCGGCCGAGGAGAGCCAGGCTCCCGGCGCGAAAGCGGAATCAAACATCTTGCGCGGTGATCAGGACTTTTCTTCGTCCTTGGCGGCGCGGTGCGGACACTGCTCCTTGGTGCATTGCGCATACAGATAAAGCGCGTGATCCTGAATGGCGAAACCGCGTTCCTTCGCAATGGCGTTCTGCCGTTTTTCGATCTCTGGGTCGTAGAACTCTTCGACGCGTCCGCAATCGATGCAGACCAGATGATCATGATGCTTGCCGCGGTTGATCTCGAAAACGGCCTTGCCCGATTCGAAGAAATGGCGTTCCAGCAAACCGGCTTGCTCGAACTGGGTCAGCACGCGATAGACGGTGGCAAGCCCGATATCCATGTTTTCGGCGATCAGCATTCGGTACACATCTTCCGCCGTCATGTGGCGCATCGTGCTTTTCTCGAATAGCTCGAGAATCTTGAGGCGGGGGAAGGTGGCTTTCAGCCCCATATTCTTGAGGCTTTGGGGATCGCTCATCGTCGTCTTTCCTGTTTTCTGTCGGGGCAGGTGAGGTGTTTATTTCGGGTATGATATAACGCTTCAAAGCCGATTCAAAAATTCCGGAAACCTGCATGGACCGTTCCCGCATACTGATCGCCGCCGCATTTGCTGGCGTGCTCTCCGCCTGTTCCTACAAACCCGGCTTCATCAACGAATACAAGATCGATGTCCAGCAGGGCAATGTCCTGAGTCAGGAGATGGTCGCTCAACTCAAGCCGGGGCAGACGCGCGATCAGGTGCGCTATATCCTCGGCACGCCGCTGGTTACGGACATTTTTCACCAGCAACGTTGGGATTACGTATATCGCTTTCAGAACGGGCAGACCGGTCAGGTCGAGTCACGCCGTTTTGTCGTTTTCTTCGACGCCGACGGTCGCCTGGAGCGCGTCGCCGGCGATGTATTGGTTGCCGAGACCGGTGAGTTGACGGTTCCAACGACCAACTCGCGCTTGGTTGACCTGGGTTCCCTGCCGCCTGAGCTGGCAGACAAGCCCTTGCCGCCGCGGGAGGAGCCTGGGTTCTTCCGTCGTATGATGAACAGTTTTGGATTGTAAGCAATGAGTTTGACGCGTATCGGTATCGTCGGAGCCAGTGGCCGCATGGGCCGCATGTTGATCGAGGCTATCCTGAAGGATGATCGGGTTCAGTTGGGGGCGGCTTTCGACCTGCCGGGAAGCCCTTCCATAGGCAAGAACGTCGGCGAATTGGTTGGCCTGCCTAGCGAGGTGCTGATCGAGGACGACCTGGAAGCAGGGCTCAGCAAAATCGACTGCCTGATCGATTTCACCCGTCCGCAAGGCACCCTGACCCATCTTGCCCTGTGCCGCAAGGCTGGTGTTGGCATGGTGATCGGTACGACTGGTTTCGAAGCTGATGGCAAAGCGATCATTGCTGAAGCGGCCAAGGATATTCCCGTGGTCTTCGCGCCCAATATGGCGGTCGGCGTCAATCTGGTCTTCAAGCTGCTCGATACGGCTGCGCGTATCCTGAATCAAGGCTACGACATCGAAATTGTCGAAGCACATCACCGCCTGAAAATCGATGCGCCGTCCGGAACGGCTTTGCGCATGGGCGAAGTGGTGGCCGATGCATTGGGTCGTTCGCTGGACGAGTGCGCCGTCTATGGTCGCGAAGGGGTGACCGGCGAGCGCGACCCCTCCACCATTGGGTTCGCTACCGTGCGCGGTGGCGATATCGTTGGCGACCATACCGTCATGTTCTGCGGTATCGGCGAGCGCGTCGAGGTGACGCACAAGGCCAGCAGCCGCATGCCCTATGCTTTGGGCAGCCTGCGTGCGGCGCGTTTCCTGGCTGGGCGCAAGAACGGATTGTTCGACATGCAGGATGTCCTCGGGCTCAGGTAAGTTGTCATGAAATCGAAGCTGCTGTCCCGACAACTCGATGAAGCCTTCGGGGGGGAAGGTGGGCAGCAGTTCAAGCAACTTCTCTTGGCCGCGGCCGGAGCAGGGCAGTCGCAACTGGCCGATGGCCTGGAAAAGCTGATTGGCTTGGTCGATGCGGCTTACACGGCCTATGGCGGCTTGAACCACTGGCAGTCCTTGCTTTCGGGCGACGCCCTCACCGATTGGAATCTTGCCTCCGGCAATATCGAATCCGGGCGTCATTGGAAGGAAATGCTCGGGTATGCGCAGAGCGAACTCGACAATACCTTGCTGCAATGGCAGCGACTCGTCTATCCGGACGATCTGCGCAATTTGCAGCGCTGCATTTCCACTTATGCCCAAGGGCAGGATCGTTACTTCGAGGCGCAGTGTCGGCTGAAGGCCAAGGATGGGCAATGGCGCTGGTTCTTGCTGCGTGGTGCGATTGCGGCGCGGGATGGCGAGGGCAAGGCGGTCAGGATGCTAGTCTTGCAGCGCGATATCAGTGCCGTGAAGCTGGCCGAAGCCGAATTGATCGCGGCTAAGGAGAATGCCGAGTCAGCCAATAAGGCACGTGGTGCTTTCCTGGCCAACATGAGCCACGAAATTCGTACCCCGATGACCGGCATCATCGGCATGACCGAGCTGGCCTTGGATACCGAACTGGATGCAGAGCAGCGCCACTACCTGAAGACCGTCAAATCTTCCGCCGAGTCCTTACTGACGATCGTCAACGACATCCTCGATTTCTCGAAAATCGAAGCGGGCAAAATGGTGTTCGAGGCTCTGCCTTTCTCTGTTGCCGATACCGTACTTGAGGCGGTCAGGGTGTTGGCTGTGGGGGCGCACAAAAAAGGCCTGGAACTGATCGCAGATATCTCGCCGGAAGTGCCGGCGCGCGTTGTTGGCGATCCGACCCGGTTGCGCCAGGTCGTTATCAATCTGGTTGGCAATGCGATCAAATTTACCGAGAAAGGCGAGGTTGTCGTCCGGGTCGGTGTCGTGCAAAAGACCGAGCAGTCGATTGCATTGGATTTTGCCGTAAACGATACCGGTATCGGTGTGCCGCCGGACAAGCAACGGGCGATATTCGAGGCTTTTTCGCAGGCCGACGTCTCGACGACGCGCCGTTTCGGCGGCACGGGGCTGGGCTTGGCGATCACTGCGCGTCTGGTCGAATTGATGGGCGGCAAAATACGCTTGGAGAGCCAGCCGGATTTCGGCTCCACCTTTGGTTTTACCGCAAGCTTTGTTCTCGTTGGCGAATCGGTGCAGCCCGCTGTCAGGCCTCTTCCGCAAAGCGGTCGCCGTGCGCTGTTGGTCGAGGATAACGCTTCGGCGGCCAAGTATTTGTTGTCGACGCTGGGCAGGCTGGGGGTGCTGACCACGCTCGCAGATAGCGGGCAGGCGGCCGAACAGGCACTGCGCCGGAGTCGCGAAGAGGGGGAACTTTACGACTACATCCTGATCGATGCCGGCATGGAGGCGCCGGCGGGTTTTGCGCTGGCTGAATCCTTGCGTGCTGCCAAGACGAGCGAAGCTCCGGTGGTGATGCTGACGGCCGAGAATCAGCGGCAAGACCTGGCGCGTTTGCGAGAAATGGGCGTCGCGGCGCATCTGATCAAGCCGATCGGCTACGACGATCTGTTCGATGCGTTGAGTTTGGTCGAAGGGGGGATGGGGGCTGAGGCCAGTGTATTGGCACCTTTCGATATCCAAGAGCAGGCAGCGGGAGGGAAAACGCTGGATGTGCTGCTGGTCGAGGACAATCCCGTCAATCAGGAACTGGCTACCCGTCTGCTGCAGCGGCATTCGCATCGCGTGACGGTGGCCAATAACGGCATGGAGGCGGTCGATGCCTTCAGTTCCGGGCGCTTCGACGTGATCCTGATGGACATGCAGATGCCGGTGATGGGTGGGGTCGAAGCGACCGAGATCATCCGTTCGCATGAGATGCGGCGTAGCTGGGTGGTGTCCAACGATTTCCGCCCGGTCTATATCATTGCCATGACCGCCAACGTCATGGCCAGCGACCGTGATCGTTGTCTGCAGGCTGGGATGAACGACTACCTGGCCAAGCCCTTGCGACCGGAGGAGTTGTTTGCCGCGTTGGCGCGGGCGATCGGCGAGGAATTCGAATCGGCGAACGTGCTGGCGGTTGCTGCGCCGCAGAAGGTGGTGGCCAAGCTAGATCTGGCGGCGGCATTGCGCGATATCGGCGACGCTGACTTGTTGGCTACGATGGCACAGATGCTGTTGGCCGAGTGGGATGAGCACCTCGGACGCATCCGCAAGGCGATCGAAGAAGAGTCTGCCGTCGATCTGCGCATGCACGCCCATACCATCAAGGGGTTGTTGGCGATGTTCCATGCTGAAAGCGCTCGTGCTCAGGCAATGGAGTTGGAGCATACAGCGATGGTTTCTTCGGGCCTCGATTGGGGGCGTTGTCGCCGGATGTGCGCCGGCCTGGAAGGGGAAATGTCCGAGTTGCGCCCCTTGCTTTCCAGCTTTGTGGAGCAGCGTGTAATTCCTTGATATTTGCCTGAAAACCCACTTTTCGGCTAAAATAGTAAGGTTAAAAATTGCACAAGCGGGGAGGCGCGAGCCTTCCCGCTTGGCACATCAATAAGCAGAAAATATCAGGAGAGCGTTGTGTCGCTGCTGCCCTCATTCACACCCGCCTTTCTCGCCCTCGCCGACGGAACGGTATTCAAGGGCCAATCCATCGGCGCTGATGGTGTCACCAGTGGCGAAGTGGTGTTCAACACCGCCATGTCGGGTTACCAGGAAATCCTGACCGATCCGTCCTACTGCCGCCAGATCGTGACGCTGACCTATCCGCACATCGGCAATACCGGCTGCAATGCGGAAGATTTTGAATCCGATGCCAACTACGCTGCCGGTCTGGTCATTCGCGACCTGCCGCAGCGCGCTTCCAACTGGCGCTGCCAGGACGACCTGTCGTCCTACCTGAAGAAGCACGGAATCGTCGCCATTGCTGGTATCGATACCCGCAAACTGACCCGTATCCTGCGTGAAAAGGGTGCGCAGGCCGGTTGCATCCTGGCTGGCGAAGTGGACGAAGCCAAGGCGCTGGCCATGGCCAAGGCCTTCCCGGGCCTGGCGGGCATGGACCTGGCCAAGGTCGTATCGGCCAAGGAAGGTTACGCCTGGACTGAAGCCGAGTGGACGCTGAAGGGCTACCAACAGCGTAGCGAAGAGCGTTTCCATGTCGTCGCCTACGATTTCGGCGTCAAGCGCAACATCCTGCGCATGCTGTCCGAACGCGGTGTCAAACTGACCGTCGTCCCGGCGCAAACGCCGGCGGCTGA
Source organism: Azonexus sp. (assembly GCA_041904995.1). Taxonomy (GTDB): domain Bacteria; phylum Pseudomonadota; class Gammaproteobacteria; order Burkholderiales; family Rhodocyclaceae; genus Azonexus. The sequence continues at coordinate 84,973 of JAYRMB010000007.1, read as the reverse complement.
CGTGATCGCCATGAAGCCGGACGGTGTCTTCCTGTCCAATGGCCCGGGCGACCCTGAGCCTTGCGATTACGCCATTGCGGCCATTCGCGAGTTCCTCGATCGTGGCATTCCGACCTTCGGCATCTGTCTCGGCCATCAGTTGCTGGCCCTGGCCTCCGGCGCCAAGACGCTGAAGATGAAGTTCGGTCACCATGGCGCCAACCACCCGGTCAAGGATCTCGATTCCGGCCAAGTGTTGATCACCAGCCAGAACCACGGTTTTGCCGTCGATCCGGATTCGTTGCCGACCAACCTGCGGGCGACGCACGTGTCGCTGTTCGACGGTTCGCTGCAAGGGATTGCCCGCACCGATGTGCCGGCCTTCTCCTTCCAGGGGCACCCGGAAGCCAGCCCCGGTCCGCACGACGTGGCCTACCTGTTCGACCGCTTCCTCGACACCATGACGCGTGGCGTGGCTGCGCTCAACAACGCGCAATAAGCAGCGGCACAGAGAGAGAAATAAGATGCCGAAACGTACAGACATTCAAAGCATTCTCATCATCGGCGCCGGCCCGATCATCATCGGCCAGGCGTGCGAATTCGACTACTCCGGCGCTCAGGCCTGCAAGGCCCTGCGCGAAGAGGGCTACAAGGTCATCCTGGTGAACTCCAACCCGGCGACCATCATGACCGACCCGGAAATGGCCGATGTGACCTACATCGAGCCGATTACCTGGCAGGTCGTCGCCAAGATCATCGAGAAGGAGCGCCCGGACGCGCTGCTTCCGACCATGGGTGGCCAGACCGCGCTGAACTGCGCGCTCGATCTCGACCGCGAAGGCGTGCTCGAGAAGTTTGGCGTCGAACTGATCGGCGCTTCCAAGGAAGCCATCGACAAGGCCGAGGATCGCCAGAAGTTCAAGGACGCGATGACCAAGATCGGTCTTGGCTCCGCCAAGTCGGCCACCGCGCACAGCATGGAAGAGGCCTACCAAGTGCAGGCCGCCATCGGCTTCCCGACCATCATTCGTCCGTCCTTCACGCTGGGCGGCACGGGCGGCGGTATCGCCTACAACATGGAAGAGTTCGAGACCATCTGCAAGCGCGGCCTCGAAGCTTCGCCGACCAACGAGCTGCTGATCGAAGAGTCGCTGCTCGGCTGGAAGGAATACGAGATGGAAGTGGTCCGCGACAAGGCGGACAACTGCATCATCGTCTGCTCCATCGAGAACCTCGATCCGATGGGCGTGCACACCGGCGACTCGATCACCGTTGCTCCGGCCCAGACGCTGACCGACAAGGAATACCAGCTGCTGCGTAATGCCTCCATCGCCGTACTACGCGAAATTGGCGTCGATACCGGCGGTTCCAACGTGCAGTTCTCGATCAATCCGAAGGATGGTCGCTGCATCGTTATCGAAATGAACCCGCGCGTCTCGCGTTCGTCGGCGCTGGCCTCCAAGGCCACCGGCTTCCCGATCGCCAAGATCGCCGCCAAGCTGTCCGTCGGCTATACGCTGGACGAACTGACCAACGACATCACCGGCGGCAAGACCCCGGCGTCGTTCGAGCCGTCCATCGACTACGTCGTGACCAAGGTGCCGCGTTTCGCCTTCGAGAAGTTCCCGCAGGCCGATTCGACGCTGACCACCCAGATGAAGTCTGTCGGCGAAGTGATGGCCATGGGCCGCACCTTCCAGGAGTCGCTGCAGAAGGCCCTGCGTGGCCTCGAAGTCGGTGTCGATGGCTTCAACCTGAAGTCGGTCGATCCGGAAACCATTGACGAACAGCTGGCTCGTCCGTCGCCGGATCGCCTGTGGTACGTGGCCGATGCCTTCGGCGTCGGCATGTCGGTCGAAAAGGTATTCGAGCTGACCAAGATCGATCCGTGGTTCCTCGTCCAGATCAAGGAGATCGTCGATCTCGAACTGGCCGTGGAAAAACGCGATTTGGCCTCGTGCACCGCAGAAGAGCTGCGCTTCCTGAAGAAGAAGGGCTTCTCCGACCGTCGCCTGGCCTATCTGCTGAAGACGACCGAGTCCGAGTTCCGCAAGCGCCGTCATGAACTGGGCGTGCGCCCGGTCTACAAGCGTGTTGACACCTGCGCCGCCGAATTCTCGACTAACACCGCCTACATGTACTCGACCTACGAGGACGAGTGCGAGGCCAACCCGACCGACAAGAAGAAGATCATGGTGCTGGGCGGCGGCCCGAACCGTATCGGTCAGGGTATTGAGTTCGATTACTGCTGCGTGCATGCCGCCATGGCGATGCGCGAAGACGGTTACGAGACCATCATGGTCAACTGCAACCCGGAAACCGTCTCGACCGACTACGACACCTCCGACCGTCTGTACTTCGAGCCGCTGACCCTGGAAGACGTGCTGGAAATCTGCGCCATCGAGAAGCCGGAAGGGGTCATCGTCCAGTACGGCGGCCAGACCCCGCTGAAGTTGGCCTTGGCGCTGGAAGCCAACGGCGTGCCGATCATCGGCACGACCCCCGAATCCATCGATATCGCCGAAGACCGCGAGCGCTTCCAGAAGCTGTTGCACGACCTCGGTCTCAAGCAGCCGCCGAACCGCACAGCACGCACCGAAGAGGAAGCTCTGCGTCTGGCCGCCGAAATCGGTTATCCGCTGGTCGTTCGCCCGTCCTACGTGCTGGGTGGCCGCGCCATGGAAATCGTCCATGAGCAGAAGGATCTCGAGCGCTACATGCGTGAAGCGGTCAAGGTTTCCAACGATTCGCCGGTGCTGCTCGACCGCTTCCTGAACGACGCCGTCGAGTGCGACGTAGATGCGTTGTCCGATGGCGAAGACGTCATCATCGGCGGCGTCATGGAGCACATCGAACAAGCTGGTGTGCACTCCGGTGACTCCGCCTGCTCGCTGCCGCCGTACTCGCTGTCCGCCGCCATCCAGGATGAGCTGCGTCGCCAGACCCAACTGATGGCCAAGGCGCTGAATGTCTGCGGTCTGATGAACGTCCAGTTCGCCATCAAGGACAACGAAGTTTATGTGCTGGAAGTCAATCCACGTGCTTCGCGCACCGTGCCTTACGTTTCCAAGGCGACCGGTCTGCAGCTGGCCAAGATCGCGGCGCGCTGTATGTCGGGCAAGAGCCTGAAGGCGCAGGGCGTGACCAAGGAAGTCATCCCGCCGTATTTCTCGGTCAAGGAAGCCGTCTTCCCCTTCGTCAAGTTCCCGGGCGTCGATACCATTCTCGGCCCGGAGATGAAGTCCACCGGGGAAGTCATGGGCGTAGGCACGACCTTCGCCGAAGCCTTCGTCAAGTCGCAGTTGGCAGCGGGCGTCAAGCTGCCGCGTGCCGGCAAGGTCTTCCTTTCGGTTAAGGACGGCGACAAGGCTAAGGCCATCGAGATCGCCCGTCACTTGCACGCCGCTGGCTTCCAACTGGTGGCGACGCGCGGCACTGCGCATGCTATCGAAGCGGCCGGCTTGCCGGTCCAGCCGGTGAACAAGGTGACCGAAGGCCGTCCGCACATCGTCGATATGATCAAGAACAACGAGATTGCACTGATCATCAACACGGTGGAAGAGAAGCGCCAGGCGATCAACGATTCGCGTTCCATCCGTACGTCCGGCCTGCAGGCGCGGGTCACGATGTACACGACGATCTGGGGTGCCGAGGCGGCGGCGGAAGGTATCCGTCACCTGGGCGAACTCGTGGTGTATCCGATCCAGGCGCTGCACGCGCAGCTGCACTAAGACCAACCTTGAACCGCCGGGTAGCCCCGTTTTCGGGCGCCGGCGGTTTTGCTTTTGCTGGGATTTGAAATGAGCAAAGTACCGCTGACCGTTAACGGGGCCGAAAAACTGCGCGAGGAACTGCATCGCCTGAAGACTGTGGATCGTCCTTGGGTGATCGCTGCCATCGCCGAAGCGCGTTCGCACGGCGATCTGTCGGAAAACGCCGAATACGATGCGGCCAAGGAGCGTCAGGGCTTCATCGAAGGCCGTATTCAGGAAGTCGAGGGCAAGCTGTCGAATGCCCAGATCATCGATCCGAAGCTACTCGACGCCGACGGCCGTTGCGTTTTTGGCGCCACCGTCGAGCTGGAAGATCAGGATAGCGGCGACAGCGTGACCTACCAGATCGTCGGCGAGGACGAGGCCGACATCAAGGCCGGCAAGATCTCGGTATCGTCGCCGTTGGCGCGCGCCCTGATCGGCAAATACGCCGGCGACATCGCCCAGGTGCAAGCCCCAGGTGGCATGCGCGAATATGAAGTGATCGACGTCCGCTACGAGTAATTTCTTGCGCCGCGTCGCCGAAGCCCTCTATCAGGCCGTGATTGCCCTGTGGGTGGGCGGCATGTGGGTGATCGGCTATCTGGTGGTGCCGACCTTGTTTGCCAGCCTGGGCGATCGACAATTGGCCGGTATGGTCGCTGGCAAGTTGTTCGCCTGCATGGGTTGGGTCGGCCTGGGGGGCGCGGCGTATCTGGTTGTTTTTCTGTCGGTGCGGTGGAAAAGGCTGGCGCCGTGCCGCAGTGTGTTTTGGCTGGTGCTGGCCGCTGGCGTCTTGCTGGCTGTTGGTCAGTTCGGCATTCAGCCGTTGATGGCGCAGATGAAATCGGATGCCTTGCCGCTCGATGTGATGGAAAGCGCTTGGCGCGAGCGCTTCGTTTTCTGGCACGGGGTGTCGAGCATCCTTTACCTCGTCCAGAGCCTGCTCGGGCTCTGGCTGGTTGTCTGGAGCGAGCGCGGACTGCGCTGATCAGCCCTGAAAGCTGCGCTTGGTACGGCGCGGTCCGGAAGGTCTGTTTTTTGCCGTTTTTGCACCGTGCACCGCAGCAGTCGCGTCGACCGGCCCCGGGCGATAGACGACGAGCAGTTTGCCGATGTGTTGAACGGCAGCGGCGCCGAGTTGTTCGCAAATTTGCGTCAGATAGGCCTCGCGGTCGTCGCGGCTGTCGCCATAGACGCGAATCTTGATCAACTCGTGCGCTTTCAGGCAGATGTCGATCTCGCGCAGGACAGCGTCGGTCAGGCCGTTTTCGGCAATGGAGACGACCGGGTTCAGGCCATGGGCGCGGGCGCGCAATTCGCGGCGCTCGATAGAGGATAATTGCAGCATCGTAAACCTTTCAAAAACGGCATTTTACCGAATGAAGAGAACCAGAACCAGCAAGGCCTGGATGCAGGAGCATGTGAACGATCCTTACGTTCAGTTGGCCAAGAAGGAAGGTTGGCGCTCCCGCGCGGCTTTCAAGCTGATGGAAATCGACGACAAGGACAAGCTGTTGAAGCGTGGCGAGGTGGTGGTCGACCTCGGTGCCACGCCGGGTGGCTGGTCGCAGGTGGCCGTCAAGCGCGTCGGCGAGAACGGCATGGTCTTCGCGCTCGACCTGCTCGAAATGGACCCGATCCACGGTGTACAGTTCATTCAAGGCGATTTTCGCGAGGACGATGTGCTGCATCAACTGGAAGAAAAACTCGGTGATCGACAAGTGGGGCTTGTAATGTCCGACATGGCCCCCAATATGTCCGGTGTGCCCTTGGTCGATCAGGCGAGGGTGATGCATCTGGCCGAACTGGGTCTGGAGTTTTCCAAAGCCCACTTGAAACCCGATGGCGCATTTCTGGTCAAAGTGTTCCAGGGAACGGATTACGAGGGTTTCGTGCGCTTGATGCGCGAGACGTTCAAGACTGTCGTGGTGCGCAAACCCGATGCTTCACGCGATCGCAGTCCCGAGCTTTATCTGCTCGGCCGTGTATTGCGCTGACAGATTTGTTTAGAATGCAGCTTTTATCGCTCGACGCCGCAGAAGGAGAGCAAGCTTGAACAACATGTTCAAAAACCTCGCGATCTGGTTGGTCATCGGTCTGGTACTGATGACGGTGTTTAACCAGTTCAATAATCGTCAGGTCGCGACGGGAACCATCGAATACTCCCAGTTCATCGAAGAGGTGAAGCAGGGGCGCATCGCCAAGGTGGTGATGGAAGGTCGTACCCTTAAGGCCACGACCTCCGACGGCAAGCGCATGACTTCCTATGCCCCGCCCGATCTCTGGCTGGTTTCCGACCTCCTGAAGAACGGCGTCAAGATCGAAGCCAAGCCGGAAGAAGAGCCATCCATGCTGATGAACATCTTCGTCAGCTGGTTCCCGATGATCCTGTTGATCGGTGTCTGGGTTTTCTTCATGCGCCAGATGCAAGGCGGCGGCAAGGGCGGTGCATTCTCCTTCGGTAAGTCGCGCGCCCGCATGATGGATGAGGCGCAGAACACCATCACCTTCGTCGATGTCGCCGGTTGCGACGAGGCCAAGGAAGAGGTGCAGGAACTGGTCGATTTCCTGCGCGATCCCTCCAAGTTCCAGAAACTGGGCGGTCGGATTCCGAAGGGCGTGCTGATGGTCGGCAACCCAGGCACCGGTAAGACCCTGCTTGCCAAGGCCATCGCCGGCGAGGCCAAGGTGCCGTTCTTCAGCATCTCGGGTTCCGATTTTGTCGAAATGTTCGTCGGCGTCGGTGCCGCGCGCGTTCGCGACATGTTCGAGAATGCGAAGAAGCACGCACCGTGCATCATCTTCATCGATGAAATCGATGCCGTTGGCCGCCATCGCGGCGCCGGCCTGGGGGGTGGTAACGACGAGCGCGAACAGACCTTGAACCAGTTGTTGGTCGAGATGGATGGCTTCGAAGGCCATACCGGCATCATCGTCATTGCCGCAACCAACCGTCCGGACATCCTCGACCCCGCGTTGCTGCGTCCGGGCCGTTTCGACCGCCAGGTCGTCGTACCGCTACCGGATATTCGTGGCCGTGAGGAAATTCTCAAGGTGCACATGCGCAAGGTGCCGATTGCCGGTGACGTTAAGGCCGACATCATCGCTCGCGGCACGCCGGGCTTCTCCGGTGCGGACCTGGCGAACCTGGTCAACGAAGCGGCACTCTTTGCTGCTCGTTCCAACAAGCGCCTTGTCGATATGGAAGATTTCGAAAAGGCCAAGGACAAGATCATGATGGGTGCCGAGCGCCGCAGCATGGTCATGACCGAGGATGAGAAGATGAACACGGCGTACCACGAGTCGGGTCATGCCGTCGTGGCCAAACTGGTGCCGAAGTCCGATCCGGTGCACAAGGTCACCATCATTCCGCGCGGCCGTGCCTTGGGCTTGACCATGCAATTGCCGGAGCAGGATCGCTACGCCTATGATCGCGAATACCTGATGAGCCGCATCGCCGTCCTTTTTGGTGGCCGCATCGCCGAAGAGTTGTTCATGAACCAGATGACGACCGGCGCTTCGAACGATTTCGAGCGGGCGACGTCGATGGCGCGTGACATGGTCACCCGTTATGGCATGTCGGACCTGGGCGTCATGGTCTATGGCGAGAACGAGGGCGAGGTTTTCCTTGGTCGCTCGGTCACGCAGCACAAGAACGTCTCCGAAGCGACCATGCAGAAGGTCGATGGCGAAATTCGCCGCATCATCGATCAGCAATATGCGCTGGCGCGCAAGCTGCTGGAGGAAAATCGCGACAAGGTGGAAGCCATGACCAAGGCCTTGCTCGACTGGGAAACCATCGACGCCGAGCAGATCGACGACATCATGGCCGGTAAGCCGCCGCGTCCGCCGAAGCCGTCGTCCGGTTCGGTGCGCCCGACCGGGGCGAACGATTCGACCGGCGGCGCAGAGCCGAGTGCAGCGGCAACCGCCTGATTTGAACTGAACCATGCGGGCCGGGAGTAATCCCGGCCTTTATTTTTGCCATGAGTATTTTGCATTGCGGGGCGTACCGCCTCTCGTTGGATCGCCCCCTGTTGATGGGCATCGTGAATCTCACGCCGGATTCGTTTTCCGGGGATGGCTTGGCGCACGACATCGGTCATGCCATCGAACATGCCCGTAGCCAACTCGACGCTGGCGCGGATTTGCTCGATATCGGCGCGGAGTCCTCCAGGCCGGGCGCCATTCCTACGCCGGAGGACGAGGAGTTGCGCCGCCTGTTGCCGGTGCTTAGTGAAATTACCCGCTGGGGCTTGCCGATCTCGGTCGATACCTATAAGCCGAGAGTCATGGCGGCAGCCCTGGAAGCGGGGGCGACGATGATCAACGACATTTGCGGCATGGAAAATCCCGAGGCTTTGCGGGTGGTTGCCGGCAGCGATTGTGCTGTGTGTGTCATGCATATGCAGGGCGAGCCGGGAACCATGCAGCAGGCGCCAAACTATAGCAACGTGGTTGGGGAAGTCCGGCAATATCTGGCTGACGCGAGGGAGCGTTGCGTCCAGGCCGGAGTGTCTGACGAGCGCCTTGTGCTTGATCCTGGATTTGGCTTCGGCAAGTCGCTGGAGCACAATCTGGCCATGTTCCGGGCGCTCGATCGGTTTGAGCTGGAAGGCCTGCCCGTTCTGGTCGGGGTGTCGCGGAAAACGATGCTCGGTACCTTGACCGGGCGTCCGGTCGAACAGCGACAGGCAGCCAGCGTGGCTGCTGCGTTGCTTGCCGCTCAGCGGGGAGCGGCGATCATAAGAGTTCATGATGTGGCGGCGACCAAGGATGCATTGACGGTCTGGCATGCCATCGAAGGGAGAGAAAATGACTAGAAAATACTTTGGTACGGATGGTGTGCGCGGGCGTGTCGGGCAGGCACCTATTACCCCTGATTTCGTGATGCGCCTCGGCTATGCGGCTGGGCGGGTTCTGCTGTCGAAGAGCGCAATGCCGCAGGGGGAACGTCCTGCAGTATTGATCGGCAAGGACACGCGTCTATCCGGCTACATGCTCGAGTCGGCGCTGGAGGCAGGTTTTGCGGCAGCTGGGGTGGATGTTTGCCTGGTCGGGCCCTTGCCCACACCGGCCATTGCTTATTTGACCCGCGCTTTACGCTTGCAGGCGGGCATCGTTATCTCGGCATCGCACAACCCCTACTACGATAATGGAATCAAGTTCTTCTCGGCACAGGGTACAAAGCTACCCGATGATGTCGAGCGGGCGATCGAGGTGGCGATCGATGAACCGATGGCGTGTGTCGCTCCGGCCGAGTTGGGGCGCGCCAAGCGTATCGACGATGCGGCTGGGCGCTATATCGAGTTCTGCAAGAGCACTTTCCCGAATGACCTTGACTTGCGCGGCCTGAAGATCGTGGTCGATTGTGCCCATGGCGCGGCATATCACATTGCGCCAGCGGTCTTTCACGAGCTGGGCGCCGATGTGGTGACAATTGGTGCACAGCCTAACGGCCTGAATATCAATGACGGTGTGGGAGCAACCTCTCCGAAGGCACTGTGCGAAGCGGTATTGGCTAATCGCGCCGATCTGGGTATTGCGCTGGATGGCGATGCAGACCGGATTCAGATGGTGGATGCCGAAGGTAATCTGTACGACGGAGATCAGTTGCTCTATGCCATTGTGCGTAGCCGCCAAAATGAGGGTGCTGTGGCCGGTGTGGTGGGGACGCTGATGACCAACTTGGCCCTGGAGCATGCTCTGCGCGAAATGAATGTTCCGTTTGCCCGGGCCGCGGTGGGTGACCGCTATGTCGTCGAGATGTTGCACGAAAAAGGCTGGTTGTTCGGTGGCGAGAACTCCGGGCATATCTTGGCTCTGGATCGCCATACGACTGGCGACGGGACGATAGCTGGATTGCAGGTGCTGGCCGCGCTGCGCCGTGCTGGGGGAGGTTTGAAATCGCTGTTGGGCGGTTTGCGCCTCTATCCGCAAAAATTGATCAACGTGCCGATGAGTCGCGGCTTCCCCTGGCGCGACGATCCACAAATCGCCGCCGCCATTTCGGCTGCTGAAACCAAATTGGCCGGTCGGGGACGGATATTGCTCAGGGCATCGGGCACCGAGCCGCTGCTGCGAGTGATGGTCGAGGGCGAGGATGCCTTAGAAGTCCAGGCTACTGCAGAAGCCTTGGCTGCAGTGGTCAGAGATGTGGCTTCCTAGGCAATGGGTTGTATTGACCCTGGTCAGACCGGATCGATATAATCCGAAAGTTTTTGGTCCGTCGAATGCCGTTGCTCATGCGTAAAAAAATTGTCGCTGGAAACTGGAAAATGCACGGCAGTCTCCAGCAGAACGCGGTTTTGCTTGAGCAGCTGTTGAGCGGTATGGCAGGCTTGGATTGTGAGCTTGTGGTCTGTCCGCCGTATCCGTATCTGCCGCAGGTGGCCGGATTGTTGGCGGGAAGTCAGGTCAAGGTCGGTGCGCAAAACCTGAGTGAGCATCACTCCGGTGCCTATACCGGCGAGGTTTCGGCATCGATGCTGGTCGACTTGGGGTGCCGGTATGTGTTGATTGGCCATTCCGAACGGCGCGCCTTGTACGGCGAATCTGATGCCGTGGTGGCCGCCAAGTTCGAGGTGGCGCATAGAGCGGGGCTTGTGCCGGTGCTATGCCTGGGCGAAACGCTTGCCGAGCGCGAAGCGGGGGCGACCGATTCTGTTGTGCTCCGTCAATTGCAGGCGGTGATCGACCGAGTTGGTGTGGCAGCTTTGTCTTCGGCGGTGCTAGCTTATGAGCCCGTTTGGGCGATTGGAACCGGGCTGACAGCCTCTCCTGGGCAAGCTCAGCAGGTGCATGCAGTTTTGCGCTCTCGGGTTGCCGAGTTGGATTCTGCCGTTGCGGCAGGGTTGCCAATTCTGTATGGAGGTAGTGTCAAGCCGCAGAATGCAGCCGAGCTGTTTGCCCAGTCGGATATCGATGGTGGGCTAATTGGCGGCGCGTCTCTGGTGGCGGGTGATTTTCTGGCAATTTGCCGGGCAGTAGTCTGATAGGTGGTGATTTTATGAATTGGTTGTTTTCTTTGGTGTTGACTGTCCATATTCTGGTCGGTTTGGCGATTATCGGTTTGGTCCTGATGCAACATGGCAAGGGCGCTGATATGGGTGCGGCTTTTGGTAGCGGTGCATCGGGTAGTCTTTTCGGTGCAACGGGGTCGGCGAATTTCCTCAGTCGTACTACCGCAATCCTCGCAACCGTCTTTTTTGTGACCAGTCTGACTCTGGCCTATGTTGCTTCCAATCGCCCAAAAACGACTGGAAGTCTTATGCAAGACCAAGTACAATCGCAGACTGTTTCGCAACCGGCTGTTGCTGGCGGCGAACCGGCTACGGCGCCTGCTGATGCGGGTTCCAAGGCCAAAGATATACCGAAGTAACGCAAGGGGCTCGCTTGGTGTGTATCTTCGCCAGGTGAGCTAAAAAGCAGTGCCGACGTGGTGAAATTGGTAGACACGCTATCTTGAGGGGGTAGTGGCGCAAGCTGTGCGAGTTCGAGTCTCGCCGTCGGCACCAATAATTGGGGCAGTGGCCGTAAGGCTTGCTGTTTCGTACAAGAAACTGAATATTGGCGGCGGATCATGGAAAACTACTTTCCAATCCTGATGTTCGTCCTCGTGGGGGTCGCAATTGGTGTCCTGCCGATTGTGATGGGCTTCCTGCTTGCTCCCAATCGGCCGGACCCTGAAAAGCTCTCCCCTTACGAGTGCGGTTTCGAGGCTTTCGAAGATGCGCGCATGAAGTTCGATGTGCGCTATTACCTGATTGCCATTCTCTTCATTCTGTTCGATCTTGAAGTGGCCTTCCTGTTTCCGTGGGCGACCATCTTCAAGGACATCGTTGCAGCGGATTCGATCAAGATGTTCGGCTTCGTTGAAATGCTGGTTTTCGTTGCCATTCTGGTCGTGGGCTATATCTATGCCTGGGCCAAGGGTGCGCTGGAATGGGAATGAGGCACGGGTATGGCTATTGAAGGCGTTCTCCAGGAAGGTTTTGTCACCACCACGGCTGACAAACTGATCAACTACATGCGTACCGGCTCCTTGTGGCCGATGACCTTTGGTCTGGCATGCTGTGCGGTCGAGATGATTCATGCGGGCTGCTCCCGTTATGACTTGGACCGATTTGGTGTCGTGTTCCGTCCCAGTCCGCGTCAATCCGACGTGATGATCGTGGCGGGTACCCTGACCAACAAGATGGCCCCTGCTTTGCGCAAGGTTTATGACCAGATGGCAGAGCCGCGCTGGGTGATTTCCATGGGTTCCTGTGCGAATGGCGGTGGTTATTACCACTATTCGTATTCCGTTGTGCGCGGCTGTGACCGAATCGTGCCGGTGGATATCTATGTTCCGGGCTGTCCTCCGACGGCCGAGGCTTTGTTGTACGGCATCATCCAGTTGCAGAACAAGATTCGCCGTACCAATACCATCGCTCGTTAATTGCAAGGCTGATCCCGTATGTCTGCAAAATTGGAAACCCTGAGCCAGAATCTGCAGCAGCATTTTGGCGATAAGCTCAAATCTCTTAAGCTGGCCTTGGGCGAGCTGACCATTGAGGTTTCGGCAGCTGATTACCTTGCTGTGATGACCGATTTGCGTGATCAGGCAGCTCTTGGCTTTGAAGAATTGATTGATCTGTGCGGTGTTGATTACTCCGCTTATGGCGATGGCGCCTGGGAAGGTCCGCGTTACGCGGTGGTCACCCATTTGCTGTCGGTGGCCAATAACTGGCGCTTGCGGGTCCGAGTCTTTGCTGACGACAACGAATTTCCCTCTGTCGATACCGTCACCGGGGTGTGGAGTGGCGCCAACTGGTTCGAGCGCGAAGCCTTCGACCTCTACGGTATCGCCTTCGTTGGACATGATGACCTGCGTCGCATTCTGACCGACTATGGCTTTATCGGGCATCCGTTCCGTAAGGATTTCCCGATTTCCGGTCATGTCGAGATGCGTTATGACCCGGATCAGGCTCGTGTGATTTACCAGCCGGTAACCATCGAGCCGCGTGAAAACACCCCGCGCATCGTGCGCGAAGATACCTACGGGGATGCGGCCCATGGCTGATATTCGTAATTTCACTCTGAACTTTGGTCCGCAGCACCCGGCGGCACACGGTGTGTTGCGTCTGGTTCTGGAGCTGGATGGTGAGGTTGTGCAGCGTGCCGACCCGCATATTGGCTTGTTGCACCGAGCGACGGAAAAGCTGGCCGAAACCCGTACCTGGGTTCAGTCCGTGCCTTACATGGATCGCTTGGATTACGTTTCGCCGATGGTCAACGAGCACGCCTACTGCTTGGCTGTCGAGAAACTGCTCGGCGTCGAAGTGCCGGAGCGTGGCAAGTACATCCGTACGATGTTCGACGAAGTCACCCGTATCCTGAACCATCTGTTGTGGATCGGCTGTCACGCGCTCGACGTCGGGGCGATGACCATGGCGCTCTATACCTTCCGCGAGCGCGAAGATCTGATGGATGCCTACGAGGCTGTCTCTGGTGCACGCCTGCATGCCGCCTACTATCGTCCGGGTGGTGTCTATCGCGATCTTCCGGATCGCATGCCCCAGTACAAGGAATCGACCTGGACCAGTGCTGGCAAGGCGAAGGAGTTGAACGACAACCGTAGCGGCTCCCTGCTCGATTTTCTGGAAGATTTCACTGATCGTTTCCCGAAATATCACGCCGAATACCACACGCTGCTTACCGATAACCGTATCTGGAAGCAGCGCTTGGTTAACGTCGGTGTCGTCACTCCGGAACGTGCGCTGCAAATGGGCTTCACCGGCGCGATGTTGCGCGGTTCCGGTATTGCTTGGGATTTGCGCAAGAAACAGCCTTATGCGGCTTACGACAAGGTTGACTTCGATGTGCCGGTTGGTGTCAACGGCGATAGCTATGACCGCTATCTTGTCCGTATGGAAGAGATGCTGCAGTCCAACCGTATCATCAAGCAATGTATCGAGTGGCTGCGCAAGAATCCCGGTCCGGTGATCAGCGAGAACCATAAGGTTGCTCCGCCGCAGCGCGAAAACATGAAGTCGAACATGGAAGAGCTGATTCATCACTTCAAGCTCTTCACCGAAGGCATCCATGTCCCGCCGGGCGAAGCTTATGCCGCTGTCGAACACCCGAAGGGCGAGTTTGGTATCTACTTCATTTCCGATGGTGCCAACAAGCCTTACCGCATGAAGATTCGTGCTCCGGGCTATGCCCACCTGGCTGGTATGGATGAGATGTCCCGTGGCCACATGATCGCCGACGTTGTCACGATCATTGGTTCCCAAGATATTGTTTTTGGCGAGATCGACCGCTGATGTTTTCCGCTGAAACCCAACAGAAATTTGCGCGCGAAGTCGCGAAGTATCCCGCTGACCAGAAACAGTCGGCGGTGATGGCGTGTCTGGCCCATGCCCAGGAAGAAAAGGGATGGTTGCCGCCGGCAGCGATCGAAGCCGTTGCCAACTACCTCGGTATGCCGCCGATCGCGGCCTACGAGGTGGCTTCCTTCTACAACATGTACGACCTGAAGCCGGTCGGCAAGTACAAGATTACCGTTTGTACCAACCTGCCTTGCGCACTGTCCGGTGGTTATCACGCCGGCGCCTACCTGCAGGAAAAGCTGGGTATCGGCTACAACGAAACCACGGCTGACGGTAAGTTCACGCTGAAGGAAGGTGAGTGCATGGGGGCTTGTGGCGATGCACCGGTGATGATCGTCAATAACCGCTCGATGTGCAGTCACATGCTTCCCGAGCAGATCGACAAACTGCTTGAGGAGTGCAAATAAATGGCCCTGCTCGGAGCGATCAATCCGGTCCTGACGGCCGGTCTGAAGGGTGACGATGGCTGGCAGCTGAAGGATTATGTTGCCCGCGGTGGTTACAAGCAACTGCGCCGTATCCTGGAGAACAATATTTCCCAGGAAGAAGTGATCAGCGAAGTCAAGAAGTCGGTACTGCGCGGCCGTGGTGGCGCGGGTTTTCCGACCGGGCTGAAATGGTCATTCATGCCGCGTTCCTTCCCTGGCGATAAGTACGTCGTCTGCAATACCGACGAAGGTGAGCCGGGTACCTTCAAGGACCGCGACATCATGCGCTACAACCCGCATGCGGTTATCGAAGGTATGGCCATCGCTGCCTATGCGATGGGTGCGAACCGCGGCTTCAACTATGTGCACGGTGAAATCTGGGAAATCTACCAGCGCTTTGAAGCTGCACTCGACGAAGCTCGCGCTGCCGGTTTCATCGGTCAGAATATCCTCGGTTCCGGCTTCAACTTCGAGTTGTTCGCCCACCATGGCTACGGTGCCTACATTTGCGGCGAGGAAACTGCGCTGCTCGAATCGATCGAGGGCAAGAAGGGCCAGCCGCGCTTCAAGCCGCCATTCCCGGCATCGTTCGGTCTGTATGGCAAGCCGACGACAATCAACAACACCGAAACCTTTGCTTCCATTCCGTTCATCCTGAACATGGGGGGCGAAGAGTTCCTGAATCTGGGTAAGCCGAACAACGGCGGGACCAAATTGTTCTCCGTGTCCGGCCATGTCAACCGTCCGGGTAACTACGAAATTCCGCTCGGCACGCCGTTCTCGACCCTGCTCGAAATGTGCGGTGGCATGCGTGGCGGCCGTAAGCTCAAGGCGGTGATTCCAGGTGGTTCCTCGGCTCCGGTTCTGCCTGGCGAGATCATGATGGATTGCACGATGGATTATGACTCCATCAGCAAGGCGGGTTCCATGCTCGGCTCTGGTGCCGTCATCGTCATGGACGAATCGGTTTGCATGGTCAAGGCGCTGGAACGCTTGTCTTTCTTCTATCACGAAGAATCCTGCGGCCAATGTACGCCGTGCCGTGAAGGTACCGCTTGGATGTACAAGGTTGTGCACCGTATCGAAAACGGTCTGGGCAAGCCTGAGGATCTCGATCTCCTCAACAGCGTGCTCGGCAATATCGCGGGGCGGACCATCTGCGCCCTGGGTGATGCGGCTGCGTTCCCGGTACAGAGCTTCCTCAAGCATTTCCGCAGCGAGTTCGAATATCACATCGAACACAAAGCCTGCCTGGTGCCGAAGGACGTTCAATGGGCCGGCAGCGGTTTTCACAAGATTCCGGCCTGATCTGGGTCTCGGGTTAGTTAGATAGAACTGGCTACAAGGTAGCGACATGCTAGAAATCGAAATCGACGGCAAAAAGGCGCAAGTGCCCGACGGCAGCACGGTGATGGACGCCGCGCAGCAGGTGGGCGTATACATCCCGCATTTCTGCTACCACAAGAAACTTTCGATCGCGGCGAACTGCCGCATGTGCCTGGTGCAGGTCGAAAAGGCGCCCAAGCCCCTGCCGGCTTGTGCGACGCCGGTTACCAACGGCATGAAGGTGTTTACGCACTCCGAGCTGGCTGTCAAAGCCCAGAAGGGGGTGATGGAATTCCTGCTGATCAACCACCCGCTGGATTGCCCGATTTGCGATCAGGGTGGCGAGTGTCAGCTGCAGGACATGTCCGTGGGCTACGGCCCCATGAAGAGTCGCTACACCGAAGAAAAGCACGTCGTTTTCCATAAAAACGTCGGACCGCTGATCTCGATGGAAGAAATGAGCCGTTGCATCCACTGTACCCGTTGCGTTCGCTTCGGGCAGGAGATCGCCGGCGTCATGGAACTGGGCATGGCCAACCGGAACATGCATTCGGAGATCATGACCTTCGTCGGCCGCTCGGTGGATTCCGAGTTGTCCGGCAACATGATCGACCTTTGCCCGGTGGGTGCGCTGACCTCCAAGCCGTTCCGCTATACCGCACGCTCGTGGGAGCTCCAACGCCGCAAGTCGGTGAGCCCGCATGATTCGGTTGGCGCCAATCTGGTCGTTCAGGTCAAGCACGACAAAGTGATGCGCGTTCTGCCGCGTGAAAACGAGGTGGTTAACGAATGCTGGATTTCCGACAAGGAGCGCTTCTCCTACCAGGCCTTGAATTCAGACGAGCGTCTGACCAAGCCGATGGTGAAGCAGGGTGGAGAATGGCGCGAAGTCGATTGGAACGTTGCACTGGACTACGTCGCCCACGGCCTGAAAGATATTTCCCGCGAGCATGGTGGCGATGCCTTGGCAGCCTTGTCGGCTCCTAGCGCCACAGTCGAAGAGATGTTCCTGCTCGGCAAGGTCATGAAGGGCCTCGGTAGCGGTAATGTCGATTTCCGTCCGCGTCAGCTCGATTTCGGTACCGACTTCAAGCGTGCCGGTGCTCCGTGGCTGGGTATGCGCCTCGCCGAAATCAAGGATCTCGATGCTGCTCTGGTGGTTGGCTCCTTCCTGCGCAAGGACCATCCGCTGATCGCTCAGCGTCTGCGCCAAGCGGCCAAGAAATTTACCAAGGTCAGCCTGCTGACCGTTACTGGTGACGATCAACTGATCAACCTGCATGCCTCGCAGATCGTGGCTCCGGCCGAACTGGCCGCCGCACTGGCTGGCGTGGTCAAGGCTGCCGCTGAGATCAAGGGCGCGTCCCTTCCGGCGGGCCTTGAGGCTGCCGTCGTGACTGATGTCGCCCGCTCGATCGCACAGAGCCTGTGCGAAGGTGAAAATAAAGCGGTCTTCCTCGGCAATGTGGCGACCCAGTCGGCAGCGGCCACCCAGTTGCACGCTCTTGCGCTGCAGCTGAGCGAACTGACCGGTGCCAAGGTCGGCTTCTTGGGCGAAGGCGCCAATGTCGTCGGTGGCCATGTCGCCTGGGCGTTGCCGAGCAATGCCAATGCAAGCCAGATGTTCGAGCAGCCGCGTAAGGGCTACGTCCTGATGGGCATCGAACCGGAGTTCGATTGCGCGAATCCGCAATTGGTCCTGGGCGCACTCAAGCAAGCCAGCCTCGTCGTCTTCATGTCTGCCTTCAAGCATGCGCCGGCCCTGGAATACGCCGATGTGATGCTGCCGATCGCTCCCTACACCGAAACCTCGGGTACCTTCGTCAATATCGAAGGACGCATCCAGAGCTTCAACGGCGTGGTCAAGGCGCGTGGTGATGCTCGTCCAGCTTGGAAGGTGTTGCGAGTGCTGGGTAATGTGCTGAACCTCGAAGGCTTCGGTTACGAGTCCAGCGAAGCGGTCCGCGACGAGGTGCTTGGCAAGGGCAACGAATTCGTGGCGAATTTGAACAACGGTCTGAACGGCATTTCGCTCGGCCTGCCGGCAAAGAGGGAAGGTCTGCAACGCATCGCCGATGTGCCGATCAACTTTGCCGACCCGATGGCGCGTCGCGCTCCTGCGCTGCAACAAACTGCTGATGCCAAGGCCCCGTTGGCTCGCCTGAATCAGCAGACCGCCGACCAGTTGGGTATCGCCGACGCCGCTCAAGTTCGAGTCAAGCAAGGTGAGGGCGTAGCGACCCTGGTTGCCAAGATCGATAACAATGTTCCGGCCGGCTGCGTGCGTGTCTCCGCTGCGCATGCCTCCACCGCCATGCTCGGCGAGATGTTCGGCCAGATTTCCGTGGAGCGTGCATAAATGGATGCGCTGATGAACTTCGGACTTGGGGTTTTCGGCACGGCATGGCCTGCGGTCTGGGCATTGCTGAAGATCGTTCTGATTGTCGCCCCGCTGATGCTGAGCGTCGCCTACCTGACCTGGGCCGAACGTAAGGTGATCGGTTACATGCAGGTTCGCATCGGTCCCAACCGGGTCGGTCCCTGGGGCCTGATTCAGCCGATCGCCGATGGCTTGAAGCTGTTGATGAAGGAAATCGTCGTACCGAGCGGCGCCAACAAGGGCATCTTCATCATTGCCCCGATGCTGGCCATCGCCCCGGCGCTTGCCGCATGGGCGGTCGTTCCGTTCAACGACTACTTGGTCTTGGCCAACATCGACGCCAGCCTGCTCTACATCATGGCCATCACTTCGATGGGCGTGTACGGGATCATCCTGTCGGGTTGGGCTTCCAACTCCAAGTATGCTTTCCTCGGCGCGATGCGTTCGGCTGCCCAGATGGTTTCCTACGAAATCTCGATGGGCTTCTCACTGATCTGTGTGCTGATGGTCTCCAACAGCCTGAACCTGGTCGACATCGTCAATGTTCAGGATCAAGGGCGCTTCGCCAGCTTCGGTCTCGGCTTCCTGTCCTGGAATTGGCTACCTCTGTTGCCGATGTTCCTGGTGTACCTGATCTCGGGCGTCGCTGAAACCAACCGTGCGCCGTTCGACGTGGCCGAAGGCGAATCGGAAATCGTTGCCGGTTTCCATGTCGAATACTCCGGTATGGCTTTTGCCGTCTTCTTCCTGGCCGAATACGCCAACATGATTCTGGTCGCCGCGTTGACTTCGATCATGTTCCTCGGTGGCTGGTTGTCTCCGGTCGGCTTCCTGCCGGATGGCATCCTCTGGCTGTTCGCCAAGATGGCGTTCATCCTGTTCCTGTTCCTGTGGTTCCGTGCAACCTTCCCGCGTTATCGCTATGACCAGCTGATGCGCCTGGGCTGGAAGGTGTTCGTGCCGATTTGTCTGATCTGGCTGGTCGTTGTCGGTGTCTGGATGATGTCGCCTTTGAATATCTGGAAGTGAGGAGAGACTAATGGGTTCGATGAAGGAAATCTTCAACAGCCTCTTCCTCAAAGAGTTGTTGAAAGGGATGTCGGTGACGGGCAAGTATTTCTTCGCCCGCAAAATCACCGTTCAATATCCCGAAGAAAAGACGCCGCAAAGTTTCCGTTTCCGTGGTTTGCACGCCCTGCGTCGCTACAACAACGGTGAGGAACGTTGCATTGCCTGCAAGCTGTGCGAGGCAATCTGCCCGGCAATGGCCATCACCATCGAGGCCGAACCGCGTGACGATGGCTCTCGCCGTACGACGCGTTACGACATTGATCTGACCAAGTGCATCTTCTGCGGTTTCTGCGAAGAGGCCTGCCCGGTCGATGCGATCGTTGAGACGCGAGTCTTCGAATACCACGGTGAAAAGCGTGGCGACCTCTACTACACCAAGCAGATGTTGCTCGCCAACGGCGACCGTTACGAGAACCAGATCGCAGAAGACCGCGAAATGGATTCACGCTACCGCTGACAGGTGACCCAGATGGATTTTCAAACTTTCGTTTTCTTCTTCCTCTCGGCGATTCTGATCTTCGCCGGTCTGCGCGTCATTACCGCACGCAACCCGGTTCATGCCGCCTTGCACCTGATTCTCGCCTTCTTTACCTGCGGCGGCATCTGGTCTTTGCTGCAGGCCGAGTTCCTCGCCATCGCGATCATTCTGGTTTACGTCGGTGCGGTGATGGTTCTCTTCCTGTTCGTCGTGATGATGCTGGACATCAACATCGACCGGATTCGCGAAGGTTTCTGGAGATATCTGCCACTTGGCGCAGTGATTGGCTTTCTTTTGATTGGGGAAATGGGTCTGGTGCTTGGTAGTAAGTACTTCCAGGTACCGGCTGCTGAAGCCGCTGTCCCGGCGGGTATCTCCAACACCAAGAGCATCGGCGCACTGATGTTCAGCGATTACGTCTATCCGTTCGAACTGGCGTCCCTCATTCTGTTGGTGGGCATGATCGCCGCGATCGTGCTGACTTACCGCGGTCCGAAGAAGTCCAAATACACCAATCCGAATCAGCAGGTCTTCGTCAAGGCGAAGGATCGCATCCGCGTCCTGCAGATGCCGGTTGAAAAAGATTGAATCCAGAGGCGCCAATGCTAACTTTGACACTCTCGCATTTCCTGATTCTGGGCGCGATCATGTTCGCGATCAGCGTCGTGGGGATTTTCCTGAATCGGAAAAATCTGCTCGTCCTGCTGATGGCCATCGAATTGATGCTGCTCGCGGTGAATATGAACTTCGTGGCCTTCTCCCATTATCTGGGTGACCTCTCCGGCCAGATCTTCGTATTTTTCATCCTGACCGTCGCTGCCGCCGAGTCCGCTATCGGTCTGGCCATCCTGATCGTGCTGTTCCGCAACCTCAAGAGCATCCATGTGGATGACCTGGGCAGCCTGAAGGGTTAAACATGGAAATGCAAAAACTCTATCTGCTCGTGCCGCTGGCGCCGCTCTTCGGCGCGATGATCGCCGGTTTGTTCTGTCGCGTCATTCCACGCTGGGTTGGACATACGGTAACGATCGGCGGTGTGGCCATCGCCTTCATCGCGTCTGTGATGATCTTCAAGGACGTGCAGGCCGGTCATACTTTTAACGGCCCGGTTTACACGTGGCTGACCAGCGGTGACTACAAGTTCGAGGTTGGCTTCCTGATCGACACGCTGACCACGACGATGATGCTCGTTGTTACCTTCGTGTCGCTGATGGTTCATATCTACACCATCGGCTACATGCACGAGGATCCGGGTTACAACCGTTTCTTCAGCTACATCTCGTTGTTTACCTTCTCGATGTTGATGCTCGTCATGAGCAACAACTTCATGCAGCTCTTCTTCGGCTGGGAAGCGGTTGGTCTGGTTTCCTACCTGCTGATCGGTTTCTGGTACACCCGTCCGACGGCGATCTTCGCTAACATGAAGGCCTTCCTGGTTAACCGAGTTGGCGACTTCGGCTTCATTCTCGGCATCGGGCTGGTGCTTGCGCACTTCGGTTCGCTGGACTACGCGACCGTCTTCCAGAAAGCTCCGGAATTCGCTAACACGACCATCAACCTGTTCGCCGATCGCGAATGGGCGACCGTCTCGCTGATGACCGTCACCTGTATCTGCCTGTTCATCGGTGCGATGGGTAAGTCGGCTCAGGTTCCGCTGCATGTTTGGCTGCCGGACTCCATGGAAGGTCCGACTCCGATTTCGGCGCTGATTCACGCGGCAACCATGGTGACGGCCGGTATCTTCATGGTATCCCGCATGTCGCCGCTGTTCGAGTTGTCGACTACGGCGCTTTCCTTCGTCATCGTGATTGGTGCCATTACCGCACTGTTCATGGGCTTCCTTGGCATCATCCAGAACGATATCAAGCGTGTCGTCGCGTACTCCACGCTGTCCCAGTTGGGCTACATGACGGTTGCCCTCGGTGCTTCCGCCTACTCTGTCGCCATCTTCCACCTGATGACGCACGCTTTCTTCAAGGCGCTGCTCTTCCTGGCGGCGGGTTCGGTCATCATCGGCATGCATCACGACCAGGACATCCGTAACATGGGCGGCCTGCGCAAGTACATGCCGATCACCTGGATTACCTCGTTGATCGGTTCGCTGGCCTTGATCGGTACGCCTTTCCTGTCCGGTTTCTACTCGAAGGATTCGATTATCGAAGCGGTTGCGGTGGCCTATCATGCCGGTCAACCGGGGGCTGGCTTCGCTTACTTTGCCGTGCTCGCTGGCGTCTTCGTCACTGCGTTCTACTCCTTCCGTATGTACTTCCTCGTCTTCCATGGCGAAGAGCGTTTCGGTAAGGCAGACGATGCCCATCACCATGAGCATCATGGCGATCACGAAGACGAAGAAGTTGCGCACGACCATCACCATGGTTTGGCTCCGGGACAGAAACCGCACGAAACGCCTTGGGTCGTGACGCTACCACTGGTTCTTCTGGCGATCCCGTCTCTGGCCATTGGCTACTTCGCCATCGAGCCGATGCTGTATGGCGATTACTTCAAGGGCGTGATCCACATCGACGTGCATGCTCACCCAGCCATGGAACATCTGGCTGAGGAGTTCCATGGGGCTGTTGCCATGGGCGTCCATGCTTTGAGTACATTGCCGTTCTTCCTGGCATTGGCCGGTGTAGTGGTGTCGTGGTTCTTCTACATGAAGCGTCCGGATATCCCGGCCGCCATCCAGCGCAAGTTCTCGGCCATCAACACCCTGTTCGAGAACAAGTACTACTTCGACAAGATCAACGAATTCGTCTTCGCCGGTGGCGCCCGTGTGTTGGGTAAGGCTTTCTGGCGCGGCGGCGACGTGGCGGTCATCGATGGCCTGATCGTCAACGGTTCGGCCAAGCTGGTTGGCTGGATCGCCTCGATCTCCAGACTGTTCCAGACCGGATATGTGTACCACTATGCATTCACGATGATTTTCGGCCTGCTAGTGTTGCTGGCCTTCTGGGTCCGGCCCGTGTAACGCAGAAAAGCAAGGAATAACATGTCGAATTACCCCCTGCTATCTTTCGCAATCTGGATTCCGATCGCTGCCGGTTTCATCGTCCTGGCAACGGGCGGCGACAAGAATGCTCCGCTGGCTCGTTTGATCGCCCTGGTCGGTGCGATCACCGGTTTCCTCGCCACCATCCCGCTGTGGACCGGCTTCGATGTCGCTACCGCCGGTATGCAGTTCGTTGAACTGAAAACCTGGATTCCGCGTTTCAACATCAACTACCACCTCGGTGTCGATGGCATCTCGATGCTCTTCGTCATCCTCAACGCCTTCATCACCATCATCGTGGTGGCGGCCGGTTGGGAAGTGATCGAAAAGCGCGTGGCCCAATACAACGCCGCATTCCTGATCATGTCGGGCCTGATGAACGGCATCTTCACGTCGCTTGATGGCGTACTGTTCTACGTCTTCTTCGAAGCCTCGCTGATTCCGCTGTACCTGATCATCGGTGTCTGGGGTGGTCCGAACCGCGTCTATGCCGCGTTCAAGTTCTTCCTCTACACGCTGTTCGGTTCCTTGCTGTTCCTGATTGCCTTGATGTACCTGTTCATCCAGTCCGGTGGCAGCTTCTCCATCCTCGAATGGCACAAGCTCCCGCTGCAGCTCAATGCTCAGATCTGGCTGTTCCTGGCTTTCCTGATCGCTTTCGCGGTCAAGGTCCCGATGTTCCCGGTGCATACCTGGTTGCCGGACGCTCACGTTGAAGCCCCGACCGGCGGTTCCATCGTGCTGGCCGCCATCGCCCTGAAGCTGGGTGCCTACGGCTTCCTTCGTTTCTCGCTGCCGATCGCGCCGGATGCTTCGCATGAATTGAGCAGCCTGGTGGTTGGCTTGTCGCTGATCGCCGTGGTCTATATCGGTTTCGTCGCCCTGGTTCAGGCCGACATGAAGAAGCTGGTGGCTTATTCGTCCATCGCCCACATGGGTTTCGTGACGCTGGGCTTCTTCATGTTCAGCGCTATGGGTATCGAGGGTGCGCTGGTGCAGATGGTGTCACACGGTTTCGTTTCCGGCGCCATGTTCTTCTGTATTGGTGTCATGTACGACCGCGTGCATAGCCGTCAGATCGCCGATTACGGCGGTGTGGTGAACACCATGCCGAAGTTTGCCGCCCTGTTCATGCTGTTCTCGATGGCCAACGCCGGTTTGCCGGCGACGTCCGGCTTCGTCGGCGAATTCATGGTCATCCTGGGCGCGGTCAAGTTCAACTTCTGGGTGGCTTTCGCAGCAGCCAGCTCGATGATCATGGGCGCGGCCTATACCCTGTGGATGTACAAGCGCGTGATCTTCGGTGACGTCGCCAACCATCACGTGGCCGAACTGACCGACATCAACAAGCGCGAATTCCTGATCCTGGCGGTGCTGGCAATCTGCACGCTGTGGATGGGTGTGTATCCGCAGCCTTTCACCGAAGTGATGCATGCCTCGGTTAACGAGCTGCTGAACCACGTCAATATCAGCAAGATTCAATAAACGGTAGCCGACATGTTCGACAATTTCGTTGTCCCCGATCTCCTGCCCGCCGCACCCGAGCTGTTCCTGGCGTTCATGGCGCTGGCGATTCTCATGGTTGACGTCTTCGTCAAGGATGCCCGTCGTACCGTTACCTACGGCCTGACCCAGGTCACCTTGCTGACCCTGGTCGTCTGGCGCGGTGCACCTTACGTGTCGGCGATTTTCTTCGACAATGGCCAGGGCCTGGAAGCTGTCTCGCAGACGGTTTACACCTTCAGCAACATGTACGTGCATGATGCGATGGCCGATGTGCTGAAGCTGATGCTGTACATCGCCGTCTCCGTCGTCATGCTCTATTCGCGTGGCTACGTTGCTGACCGCGAGACGATGAACAAGGGCGAGTACTACGTGCTGGCGCTGTTCGCGACCTTGGGCATGATGGTCATGATTTCGGCCAATCACTTTCTGACGGTCTATATCGGTCTGGAACTGCTCTCCCTGTCGCTCTACGCGATGGTGGCGATGAACCGCGATTCCGTGGTGTCCACCGAAGCCGCAATGAAGTACTTCGTGCTTGGCGCATTGGCTTCCGGTCTGCTGCTCTACGGTATGTCGATGATCTACGGTGCCACCGGTACGCTGGAAATCACCGGCATCGGCGAGCGCCTGATGGCTGGCGGTGTCAACAAGACGGTTCTGGTCTTCGGCCTGGTCTTCCTGGTTGGCGGTCTGGCCTTCAAGCTGGGTGTCGTGCCGTTCCACATGTGGATTCCGGACGTCTATCACGGTGCTCCGACCTCGGTTACGCTGTTCATCGGTTCCGCCCCGAAGCTGGCTGCCTTCGCCATCGTCATGCGCTTGCTGGTCAATGGCCTGATCACCATGGCACAGGATTGGCAGCAGATGCTGATCATCCTGTCCGTGTTGTCCATGGCTATCGGTAACCTGGCAGCTATCGCCCAGACCAACCTGAAGCGCATGCTGGCCTATTCCGCCATTTCGCACATGGGCTTCATGCTGCTTGGTATCGTCACCGGCGTGGTCGGCGGCGACGCCCGCTACGCGCTGAACGCCTACAGCTCCTCGATGTTCTACGTCATCGCCTACGTGCTGATGACCGCCGGCTCCTTCGGCATCATCCTGCTGATGGCACGTGCCGGTTTCGAAGCCGAAAACCTGGACGACTACAAGGGCCTGAACAAGCGTTCGCCGTGGTTCGCCGGCATCATGCTGATGTTGATGTTCTCGATGGCTGGTGTGCCGTTCTTCATCGGCTTCTTCGCCAAGTTCTCGGTGCTGCAGGCTGTCGTTGCTGCCGGTTACCTCTGGCTGGCCATCGTTGCCGTCCTGTTCTCGCTGATCGGTGCCTTCTACTACCTGCGCGTCGTCAAGATCATGTACTTCGACGAGCCGGTTGATGAAACCCCGATTACTGCACCGTTCGGCATGCGTGCCATGATTTCGGCGAACGGCCTGGCCGTCGCACTGCTTGGCCTGAAGCCGCAGATCATCATGTCGCTTTGTGCCTACGCGCTGCTGCGTTCGCTCTAAATCGAACTGACACTAAAAAACGCCCCGCCAGTCGGGGCGTTTTCATTTGGAGATTCCGCCATGTCGCACGACCAACATCTGATCGAATCCGAGATTTCCAGCGAAACCGTGTTCAAGGGACACTTGCTGCATGTACGCAAGGATCGGGTGCTGCTGCCGGATGGCAAGGAGTCGGTGCGCGAGTACATCACGCATCCCGGCGCGGTCGTCGTATTGGCCTTCCTCGACAACGGCAACCTGCTGTTCGAACGCCAGTTCCGCTATCCGTTGCGCCGTGTCTTTCTCGAGTTGCCGGCGGGCAAGATCGATCCGGGCGAGGCCATCATCGACACGGCGCAACGCGAATTGCTCGAGGAAACCGGCTACACGGCGAGCGATTGGGAATACCTCGGCGTGATGCACCCCTGTATCGGTTATTCCGACGAGCGCATCGAGATATTCGCGGCGCGTGGATTGAAGCTGGCCGGAGAAAAACAGCTTGATCACAATGAGTTTCTCGAAGTGGTCGAACTGTCGCCGGCCGAGGCCAAGCAGGCAGTGTGGGACGGGCGGATTACCGATGCCAAGACCATCACCTCGCTGTTCTGGCTCGACAAGCCCTGAATTCGTTTTTTGCCTGTTTGGGCCGGTGCACCGCAGCTGTCAATGTTGTGCATTCCGCCCGGATCGCGGGGCGATTTTCCTATGGATATCGCTTCGGCCAAAGATGATTGCGCTGTATCGACCTGCCGCAGTCTTCCCGCCGACTAATCCAGTCGTGGTCTGGCCGAAAAAACACCGGGTGAAATAATCGCCGACGTTTGCCGACTCTATACTTCTCGTTTTTCTGTTTCTTCGGAGCCCCTCATGCAATACGGCGCATATTCCACGGATTCCCTGATGACCATCACCCACCGCCCCGATCTCGTTTTCGAGCGCGGGGAGGGTTCCTGGCTCTACGATCATCAAGGCAAGCGCTATCTCGATTTCATCCAGGGGTGGGCGGTCAATTGCCTGGGGCATTGCCCACCGGAAATCACTGCTGCGCTAACCGCACAGGCTGGCAAGTTGCTGAATCCCAGCCCGGCGTTCTACAACGGCCCGATGGTCGAACTGGCCGGCTTGCTCACTGCCAACTCCTGCTTCGACCGCGTCTTCTTCGCCAATACCGGCGCCGAAGCTAACGAAGGCGCGATCAAGCTCGCCCGCAAGTGGGGACAATTGAATCGCCAGGGCGCCTTCGAAATCATCACTTTTGGCCATTCCTTCCACGGCCGCACGCTGGCCACCATGTCGGCCTCCGGCAAAGCGGGCTGGGATACGATCTTCGCGCCGCAGGTGTCGGGCTTCCCCAAGGCGGTTTACAACGACATCGCTTCGGTCGAGGCATTGATTGGCCCGCAGACGGTGGCGGTCATGCTCGAGCCTGTGCAGGGGGAGGGCGGCGTCATTCCGGCCGACTTCGAATTCCTGAAATCCCTGCGCGCACTGACCGAGAAGCACGGAATTCTGCTCATTGTCGACGAGGTCCAGACGGGGGTGGGTCGTACCGGCAAGCTGTTCGCTCACGAACATGCCGGCATCACGCCGGACATCATGACGCTGGGCAAGGGCATTGGCGGCGGTGTGCCGCTTGCCGCACTGCTGGCCCGCGAGGCGATCTGCTGCTTCGTGCCCGGCGACCAGGGCGGCACCTACAACGGCAACCCGCTGATGACGGCGGTCGGCGTCGCCGTGCTCAAGCGCATGCTGGCACCGGGCTTTCTTGCCGAAGTCGAGGCCAAGGGGAGCTACCTGGCCAAGCGTTTGCTCGAACTTTCAGCCAAGCACGGCTTGAAGGGCGAGCGCGGCTCCGGACTGCTGCGTGCCTTGATCCTCGACGACGAGCGCGGCCCGGAAATTGTGCAAAAGGCCCTGGCCCTGAGTCCGGTCGGCCTCCTGCTCAACGCGCCGCGCCCCAACCTGTTGCGCTTCATGCCGGCCCTCAATGTCAGCAATGCAGAAATCGACCAGATGATCGCAGCCCTGGATGGTCTGCTGCAGCGGTGATTTTCGCTGACATCGCTCGTCGCTGTGGGAAATCGGGCGCTTACATGCCCAGGTAAGCCGCCCGCACCTGCTCGTTGCTGATCAGTTCCTGACCGGTCCCGGTCAGGGTGATGGATCCCGTCTCCAGCACGTAGCCTCGATCGGCGATAGCCAGCGCCGCGAAGGCATTCTGCTCGACCAGGAAGATGGTCATGCCCTGCGACTTCAACGTCTTGACCACGTTGAAGACTTCCTCGACCAACAGCGGTGCCAGGCCCATCGACGGTTCGTCGAGTAGCAGCATTTTCGGGCGGCCCATCAGGGCGCGGCCGATGGCCAGCATCTGCTGTTGGCCACCGGAGAGCGTACCGGCCGGCAAATGGCGTTTTTCCTTGAGGATGGGGAACATGGCGTAGATTTTCTCCATGTCCTCAGCCACCTGATGCTTCGGCTGGGTGTAGGCGCCGAGGCGCAGGTTGTCCTCGATGCTCAGCGGTCCGAACACCTGGCGGCCTTCCGGGCTCTGGCAGATGCCACGGCGCATGCGCAGGTCGGCACGCAGGCTGGAAATATCTTCGCCATCGAAGACGATGCGGCCGGCGCTCATCGGTTGCACGCCGGAGAGGGTGCGCAGGAAGGTGGTCTTGCCGGCGCCGTTGGCCCCGACCAAAGCAACCAGTTCGCCCTTGCGCACTTCGAGGTCGATGCCCTTGAGCGCCTTGATACGCCCGTAACAGCTTTCCATGCCCTTGACCGAGAGCAACACGTCACCCCCAGCGGGGCCGGCGCCCGGTTGCAGTTTGCCGGCACTGTGGGCGCCCAGACCGATCGACTCGGGGGCGAGGCTGGCGATGCGGTGGAAGAGTTCGCGGAACTCGGCGCGGGCCTTGCCGCCGAACAGCGGGTCGTCATTGTCGAGGAAGGCGCGGTCGATCTCGGCCCAGTCGTCGGCGGTCAGCACCTCGCGGGCGAGGGGCATGGCGTCCTTTTCCTCGCTGCGGATGTGGCTCTTGATGGCGCCGGTGTAATTGCGCAGGGCAGTGGTAAAGGCCGGGTTGGCTTCGCCGCCGCCGGCCGTGGCAGCCAGCTTGGCGCGCAGGTCCTTGAGGTTTTCCGGGCCGTTGCGGTGCTCGGCCTGCAGGCGATCGAGAACGGCCGCTGCCTCGGTGGAGCGCTCTCGCAGCAGGCGGAAGAGGAATTCGTCCTCCTTGGCGTGGTGGGCGCGGTCCATGAACTGCTCGATATAGTCGAACACCGAGGTAAAGAAGGGATGCTCGACCTTGCCGCCGGCGTCGATCTCGTCGGCCACCATGTCGAGCGTGGTGGCGATGCGCCACAGGTTCTGATGCTCTTCGGTGATGATGCGCAGGGATTCCATGCGGTTCTCCTCTTATGCGTGAGCGCCGAGATAGGCGGCGATCACATCGGGGTTCTTGCGGATTTCCTCACCGCTGCCTTCGGCCAGTTTCTTGCCGTAGTCCAGAACGAGAATGCGGTCCGATAGGTTCATGACCATCTTCATGTCGTGCTCGACCAGCACCACCGTCACGCCGGAGTCGGCGATCTTGCGCACCAGGTGATCGACTTCGATGGTCTCCTTGGGGTTGAGGCCGGCAGCCGGTTCGTCGAGGAAGATCAGGCGGGGCTTCATGGCCAGGGCGCGGGCGATTTCCAGGCGTTTCAGCGCGCCGTAGGACATGGCATCGGCCCGTGCTGCGGTGTACTCGCCCAAACCGACAAAATCCATCAGCTGTGTGGCTTCGTCGCGCAGTTCGCGATCGCGCTTGCGCAGGCCGGGGAAACGCAGGGCCGCCTTGACCAGATTGCGATCCAGCCGCAGGTGGGCGCCGACCATGACGTTCTCGATGGCGCTCATGTTCATGCAGATCTGCAGGTTCTGGAAAGTGCGGGCGACGCCGCGCACGGCCAGCTGGTTGGGCGACTTGCCGTGGATGGCTTCGCCATCCAGCCTGATCTCGCCGGTGGTGGGCTTGTATACCCCGGTGATCAGGTTGAACAGTGTCGTCTTGCCGGCTCCGTTCGGGCCGATGACCGAATAGACGATGCCGGCATCGATGTTGAAGCTCACGTTCTGCACGGCCTTGACGCCGCCGAAGTGGATGGAGAGGTCTTTGACTTCAAGCAGGCTCATCTCACTCTCCCTTCCCGAACTTGGCGGCCAGCGTCGGCACGAGGCCCTTGGGCAGGAAGATCATGCTGCCCATCAGGATGGCACCGAAAACCACCGTTTCCCAGCCTTCGAAGGTGGCCAGTGCCTGGGGCAGGGCGGTCAGCAGGATGGCGCCGACCAGCGAGCCATAAACCGAAGCCATGCCGCCGATGACGACCATGGTGACCAGTTCGATGGAATGGAAGAAGTCGGCGAAGTTGGGGCTGACGAAGCCCACGTAATGCGCCGTGACGCTGCCCATCAGGCTGGCGAAGACGGCAGAGAGGACGAAGATCGCCACCTTGTAGCGAACGATATCGACGCCGACCACCTGTGAGGCGACTTCCGACCCGTGCAGCGCGCGCAGGGCGCGGCCGAAGGGCGAGTCGATCAGATTCAGCGAAGCCCAGACCGACACCGACAGCAGGATGGCGACGACCCAGTACCACTGCTTGTCGTTGGAGAGCTCGAAGCCAAACAGGCCCATGGTCGGTACCGGCATGCCATCCGGACCACCGGTCCATTGCGCTTCGTTACGCAGGGCGATGCTGATGATGATGCCGAGGCCGAGTGTGGCCATCGCCAGATAGTTGCCCTTGAGCTTGAAGATGGGACGAGCGACCAGGGCAGCGAGCACGGCGGTAGCGGCAGCGCCGGCGCCCATGGCGAGCAGCGGATGCCAGCCGAAGTGCGTCGGCAGCACGGCCGAGGCATAGGCACCGATGCCAAGGAAGCCGGCGTGGCCCAGGCTGATCTGGCCGGCAAAGCCGATCAGCAGGTTGAGCCCGAGCACGATCACGGCGTTGATCGCCATACGCACGGCGAGGTCGAGGTAGAAGCTGTTGGGCAGCACGAAGGGCAGCACCAGCAGGATGGCGATGACCAGGTAGAGGCCGTTATAGACGTTCTTTTTCATGCTCACACCCGATCCGTCGATTTACCGCCGAACAGGCCGCGCGGCATGAAGAAGAGGATGAAAAGGATGAGCACGAAGGGGATCGCATCCTTGTAGGCCGAGGAGATGTAGCCGGCGCCCATCGCTTCGAGGATGCCGACCAGCAGACCGCCGACCACGGCACCGAGGCCGTTGCCCAGGCCGCCGAGCACGGCGGCGACGAAGCCCTTGAGGCCGAGCATGATTCCGACATCGTAGGAGGTCATGGTGATCGGCGTCAGCAGGATGCCGCCCAGCGCGCCGAGCGCCGCCGACATGGCGAAGCTCATGAACAGCACCCAACTGGTGTTGATGCCGACCAGTTCGGCGGCCAGGCGGTTGAAGGAAGTGGCCAGCATGGCCTTGCCTTGCAGCGTGCGGTTGAAGAAATACCACAGCGCCACGACGACCAGCGCAGTGACGCCGAGTACCCACAGGCTCTGTGGCAACAGCGTGGCGCCGAGGATCTCGATTGGCGTGTCGCCGGAGAAGGGCGGCAGGCTGTGCGTGTTCTTGCCGAGGAAGACGGCGACCAGGCCGCGGATGACCAGCGAGGCGCCGATGGTGATGATGATCAGGGTGACCGTTTCGGCGCCCTTGACCGGTTCGATGGCCAGCTTCTCGATCAGCACGCCGACGATGGCCGGCACGATGATGGCCAGGGCCAGCGCGACCGGCAGCGGCAAGCCGGCCTGGGTGAAGATCACGGCCAGCATGCCGCCGAGCATGATGAATTCGCCCTGGGCGAAGTTGATCACGTTGCTGGCGTTGTAGATCAGCGTGAAGCCGAGCGCGGCCAGCGCGTAAGTGGCGCCGACCGTGACGCCGGAAAAGAGAAATTGCAGGAACTGGGCTAGCATCGGGCGCCTCCTGCCAACAGGCGAGTGCTCATCGTGTCGTCTCCGTATTCTTGTAGGGTTTGCTGCGGTGCACTGGGCAAAAAGGCAAAAAATCAGAGCTTCAGCAGATGGTCGTCGTCGGCCACCTCCGGCTGCTGTTGGGCGAAAAAGCCTTCGGTGTGGATCAGTTCGTCCTTGGCGCCAAGCAGTTTGGCGGCGGCCACGCTGGCATCGACGAATTCCGGGCTGCCGGCGATGAACAGCGTGTGCTTTGAGAGATCAGGGAAGAGCTGCGGCAGAACCACATCGACACGTCCTTTCAGGAAGCCTTCCTTCTCCTCGCGGGTCAGCGTGACCTTGTAGTCGAAGTTTCGGTGCTTGGTGCGCCACCAGGCCATCATGCCGCGGCTATAGACATCCTCTTCGGTACGGGCCGAGAACAGCATGGTGACGGGCTTGCGGAAGCCTCGGCGCAGCGCCGCTTCGGCCAGGGCCAGCACGGGGGCGAGGCCGGTGCCGGCGGCAATGCACAGGACCGGCGTATCGACCGAGGGATCGCCGATGAAAGTGCCGTAGGCGCCGGAAATCTTGACGCTGTCGCCGATGCCCAGGCTGTCGTGAATCCAGTTGCTGGTCACGCCGCCCTCGGCACGGGCGACTTGCAGCACCAGTTCGCCATCCGGGCGCGGTGCGTTGGAAATGGAATAGGCGCGGGCCGGCACATCGGCGCGCGGGTTGCCGACGGTGACGTACTGGCCGGGCCAGTAACGGATCGGCTGGCCGACGGGGCGCAGGCGAACCTCGACGACGCGGGCGGCGATCTGCTTCTTGTCGGTGACGACGAAGAGGGCGTCCTCACGCGGGGGGAAGAGTTTGGGCTTGGCATCCTCGGTGCCCCACTCGATGGTAATTTCCTCGGAAATCGGCTTGGCCATGCACATCAGGCCGAAGCCCTGTTTGCGCTCGTCTTGCGACAAGGCCATGTCGAGCACCATGCCCTGGTCGAACTGACCGGACGTGACCTTGACCTTGCATTCGCCGCAGGCGCCGGCACGGCAGTTGTTGGGCAGGGCGTAGCCGGCTTTTTCCAGCGCCATCAGGACGGTATCGCCATAGGCGCAGTCGACGGACTTGCCGGAGGGTTGCATGATGATTCGTGCCATTTTTGTCTTCCCCTTGGAATTCTGGTTTCTCTGTTGCGGCAAGGCCGACGCCCTGTTTCAGGACGCCGGCCGGGTGTTGCGATGGCTAAATAATCTGGATCAGAACACCGGAATGATGTCTTCCATGTCGATGTCGCTGACTTCCTGACCGGTGATGCCAACTTCCGGAATGGCCGGGAACGGGATGTTGTAGCGATCGAGCACACCCTTCAGGTTGATCATCGCGTTCTTCCAGTTCTGCAGCTTCATCTCGTAGGTCGGGATGCCGAAGCCGGCACCGCGGGCAACTTCCTCGGCTTCACGCTGGTTGGCGATGAAGTCGGCCGGCAGGTCCCAGAATTCCATCGGCGGCTCGAACAGCACGGCGGACAGGAACAGGTAGCCGGCGCGAATCTGCTTGGTGACGATGGCCTTGGTTTCTTCCTTGAGGCCCGGGTAGTCGCGCTCCATGACGGCCATGCAGATGGCCATGTGGCGGCCTTCGTCGCGACCGATGTTCTTGAAGCCTTCCTTGAAGACGGCTTCGCGGGAGTTGTCGAACATCTGCTTGAAGATGGTGGCGGCAGCGATTTCGCCCATCAGGAAGGAGCTGAACAACACGGCCAGGTCGTACTTGGGCACGGCCTGCTTGTAGCCGTTCCAGTAACGAGCGCCATTGAAGTACAGCCACTGCACGTTCTTCTGCAGGCGCTTGCCGAGTTCGGTCTTCGGCTGGTAGGTCAGCGGATCCGGATGGCCGAGCATCTTGGTGATGGCCAGGCCGCACATGATTTCGTGGTTCTGCTCGTCACGGGTGACGGAGAAGAAGCACTTGCGGACCGGATCTTCCTCGTGCACTTCATAGGTCTTGATCAGGGCTTCGGCGAAAACCGGGGGGGCGGAGGCGTCGAACACCGACAGCAGGCTCCACCAGTAGGCGATCGACTCGCGTTCTTCCCAGGTGTAGCTATCGACGTCCAGGGTGTCCCAGGGCAACTTTTCCGGGTCCCAGTTCTCACGCAGGGCGGCTTCCCAGACTTCCTGCAACTTCTTGGTCTTGCTGTTCCAGGACAGCGGATACACGTTCGGTTGTTCAATCGCCGGCGGAAATTCCATCTTGTCGGCAAAACGTTCCTTATTGCTGGCCATATCTCCTCCTATCGGGGTCTCGTGGTTGGTAACACCACCTGGCTCGGTGGGTGTGGTTGAATAATGATACGCATTGATGCTTCATGTCAACAAAATTTGTATCAGAACGTAGAAAATAATTTTCGGAACGAATTTTGTAATTCGTAATCACGGCCGGTTGTTTGGCTAAAAAATTTTATATCATCATGTTTCGTAACAACAAATATTGTGTTGTGTAATAAGTTGTATGAATCGGAATGATGGTTTTTGTGAAAATTTACGATACTTTGAATTGACTTTTGGTTTGTATATTCGTATCGTGTTGCAACGTTGGCATGCCCCGGTGCCTGCCGAAATCGAAGAATGAATATCGCCAAGGAGATATCGATGTCGCACCCCCTGTTGGAGAAGCACCGCGCCACGCTGGATGGCGCCCTCAATGCGATTGCCACGCGTGGCTATTGGTCGGCCTATAACGAGATGCCGAGCCCGAAGACTTACGGCGAGACGGCAGCCGAAGATGGCAAGAAGGCGTTCGAGGCACATCTGGGCAAGCAGTTCGTGCTGGACCAGCCGGGGCAGAAATCCTGGGTCGGCGGTGAGCAATCGCCTTACGGCATTGACATGAATGTGCTGTACCCGGTTTGCGAGCACGAGGCGCTGATCGCTGCCGGCCAGCAAGCCATGCTTGGCTGGCAGAAGGTCGGCGCCGATGGCCGCACCGGTATCTGCCTGGAAATCCTCGATCGCCTGAACAAGCAGAGCTTCGAACTGGCGCACGCCGTCATGATGACGACCGGCCAGGGCTGGATGATGGCTTTCCAGGCCGGTTCGCCGCATGCCCAGGATCGCGGCCTCGAAGCCGTGGCCTACGCTTATCGCGAGCAGAGCTTCGTGCCGAGCGAAACCGTCTGGGACAAGCCGCAGGGTAAGAATCCGTCGCTGGTCATGAAGAAGCATTTCGAAATCGTCGGCCAGGGCGTCGGTGTGGTGGTCGGATGCGGCACCTTCCCGACCTGGAATACCTATCCCGGCCTTTTCGCCGCCTTGTCGACCGGCAACGCCGTGATCGTCAAGCCGCACAGCAACGCCATCCTGCCGGCTGCGATTACGGTGCGCACCATCCGCACCGTGCTGGCCGAAAACGGCATCGATCCCAATCTGGTCACCCTGTGCGTGACCGCGGATCGCGGCACGACGCAGAAGCTGGTCACCCATCCAGCCGTCAAGTCCATCGATTTCACCGGCGGCAACGTCTTCGGTCAGTGGCTGGTCGACAACTGCCGCCAGGCTCGCGTCTATGCCGAGCTGGCTGGTGTGAACAACATCGTCATCGATTCGACCGATGCCTACAAACCCATGCTGCGCAACCTGGCCTTCACGCTGTCGCTGTACTCCGGTCAGATGTGTACCACCTCGCAGGCCATCTTCGTGCCGGCTGGCGGTATCGAGACCGAAGACGGGCACAAGTCCTACGACGACGTCTGTGCCGATCTGGCCAAGGCCGTCTCCGGCTTCCTGTCCAAGCCGGAAGTCGCCCTCGCCGTGCTCGGTGCCGTGCAATCGGCCGATACCCTGAAGCGTATCGAGATGGCGGATAGCGGCACGCTCGGCAAGGTCGTGCTGGCCTCGGTCAAGCTGGAAAATCCGGACTTCCCGAACGCCACGGTGCGTACCCCGGTGCTGCTGGCCTGCGATGCGGCGGACGAGCATGCCTATATGGAAGAGCGCTTCGGCCCGATCAGCTTCATCGTCAAGGTGCCCGATACCGCTGCTGCCATCGCCTTGTCCGAGCGCATCGTGTCCACCCATGGTGCATTGACCGCCGGCATCTATTCGACCAAGCCGCAAGTGATCGACGCGATGACCGCAGCGACCCTGCGTTCCAAGGTGGCCTTGTCGATCAACCTGACCGGTGGCGTCTTCGTGAACCAGTCGGCAGCGTATTCCGACTACCACGGCACTGGCGGCAACCCTGCCGCCAATGCTTCCTATGCCGATGCCGCCTTCGTCGCCAACCGTTTCGTCGTTGTCCAGCGCCGTTATCACATCTGAACCCATGCATGAATCTACTGCGCCAGCCCATCCCGGCCCTGCGATGCTCGCCGTACCAATGTACGGCTGCGCTTCTCGGACCGGCCTGAGCGGGCTCGCTACGATTCCTGCACGTGTTCTGGAGAACTGAATGAGTTTCGAAAACATCACTTTCACCGTCGAGGCCGGCATTGCCCGCCTGACACTGAACCGACCGGATAAACTGAACAGCTTTACCGGCGCCATGCATGCCGAATTGCGGACTGCGCTGGATACCGTCCAGGCCGACAAGTCCATCCGCGTGCTGGTACTGAGCGGGGCCGGCCGTGCTTTCTGCGCCGGCCAGGATCTGGCCGATCCGGACATGGCGATGGTCAATGGCAAGATGCCGGACATCGGCAATGTCGTGGAAGCCAACTACAAGCCTCTGGTCATGCGCCTGCAAAGCCTGCGTGTGCCGACCATCGCGGCGGTCAACGGCATTGCGGCCGGGGCTGGCGCCTCGGTGGCGCTGGCTTGCGACCTGTGCATCGCCACGAAATCGGCGTCCTTCCTGCAGGCCTTCTCCAAGATCGGCCTGATTCCGGATACCGGCGGCACCTGGTTCCTGCCGCAACGCGTCGGCATGGCACGGGCCATGGGTCTGGCCCTGCTGGCCGACAAGCTGCCGGCCGAAAAGGCTGCCGAATGGGGCCTGATCTGGGAGTGCGTCGAGGATGCCGACTTTGCCGGCCGCATCGACGCCTTGGCCAAGCAGTTGTCGGTCATGCCGACCAAGGCGCTGGTGCGCACTCGCCAGGCCATGCATGCCGCACCGGGCCACACGCTGGAGCAGCAACTGTCCTTCGAGGGCAGTTTCATGCGCGAGCTGGGCTGGAGCCCGGATTACGCGGAAGGCGTCCAGGCCTTCATGGAAAAGCGTGCGCCGAATTTCACCGGAGAGTGAAAGCGTGAGCCAAGCACCCCTTCCTCAACAGACCCTCATCGCCGTGGTCGGTACCGGTGCCATGGGCGCTGGTATCGCCCAAGTGGCGGCCGCTGCCGGGCATACGGTCAAATTGCTCGATGCGCGCAGCGATGCGGCGGTTCGCGCCGTCGCCGGCATCCGAAGCCAGTTCGCCAAGCTGGCCGAAAAAGGCAAGATGAGCACCGAAGCGGCCGAGGCGGCCGGGCAGCGCCTGGTTGCCGTCAATCAACTGTCGGACCTGGCCGATGCTGGACTGGTGGTCGAAGCCATCGTCGAAAACCTCGAAGCCAAGCAAAAGCTGTATGCCGACCTAGAAGCCATCGTCGGTGCAGAGTGCATCTTCGGCACCAATACCTCGTCGATCTCCGTGACGGCCATCGGTGCCGCGCTGAAGCGACCGGAACGCCTGGCCGGCCTGCATTTCTTCAACCCGGCGCCGCTGATGGCCCTGGTCGAGATCGTCTCCGGCCTGGCGACCGACAAGGCGGTGGCCGACACCTTGTTCGCCACGGCCAATGCCTGGGGCAAGACGGCGGTCCACGCCAAGTCGACACCGGGCTTCATCGTCAATCGCGTGGCCCGTCCCTATTACGCCGAAGCCCTGCGCGTTGCCCAGGAAGGTGCGGCCGATTACGCCACCATCGATGCCTGCTGCCGCGAGGCCGGCGGCTTCCGCATGGGGCCCTTCGAGCTGATGGACATGATCGGCCACGACGTGAATTTCGCCGTGACCAATTCCGTCTGGCGGGCCTTCTACAACGACCCGCGCTTTTTGCCTTCGCTGATCCAGCAGGAGCTGGTCGATGCCGGCTTTTATGGCCGGAAGTCCGGACGCGGTTTCTACGATTACCGCGATGGGGCCGTCAAGCCAGAGCCACAGACCGAAGCCGCCCATACGCCAGCGGGTCAGATCATTGTCTTCGGCGAATCGGAGCTGGCGGAAATCCTGGTTGAGCGCCTGCAGGATGCCAGCCGCTCCTATACCCGGGCACCGGACTGTGACGGTCGTATCGCCGAAATCGGCCTGGCCAAGATTTACGTGACCGATGGCCGTACCGCTACCCAGCGGGCTGCCGAAACCGGCGTCGCCAATACCGTGCTGATCGATCTGGCGCTCAACTACGCCAAGGCCACCCGCCTGGCCTTCGCGGCGGCAGAGCAGTGCGAGCCGGCGGCTATTGCCTCTGCCATCGGCCTGCTGCAGGCGACGGGCTTTGCGGTCTCCCGTTTTCTCGACGTGCCGGGTCTGGTCGTCATGCGTACCGTGGCCATGCTGGCCAATGAAGCCGCCGATGCAGTCAATCAGGGCGTGTGCACCGAAAAGGGTGCCGACCAGGCCATGCGTCTCGGGGTCAATTATCCGCAGGGGCCGCTGGCCTGGGCTGATCGCGTTGGCGTTGCCGCCATCCGCGATGTGCTGGCCAACCTGGCTGCCAGCTACGGCGAGGATCGCTACCGCATTTCACCGTTGATCCAGCGTGCCGTATTTGCCGGAAGGAATATTCATGACTGAACCGAAACTCAGCCCGGCCGAGGCGCAAGCACTGGCCGATGCCACCGCCGAGGCGATGTACTCGCGCGACCGTGCTGCCCAGGCGCTTGGTATCAAGATCGTTCGTGTCCAGCCGGGGGCTTCCTTGCTCACCATGGTGGTTCGTTCCGACATGGTCAACGGCCACCACATTTGCCATGGTGGCATGATTTTCAGCCTGGCCGACACCGCTTTCGCCTATGCCTGCAATAGCTACAACAAGAACACGGTGGCTTCGGCCTGCCATATAGACTTCCTGGCCCCGGCCAAGGAAGGCGAAACGTTGGAGGCGGAAGCCGTCGAGCAATCGGCGGCTGGGCGTACCGGCGTTTACGACATTACCGTGCGTAACAACCACGGCAAGACCATCGCCCTGTTTCGGGGCAAGAGTTATCGCATCAACGGCGAAGTGATCGCCGGATTGCAGCAGGCCGACTGAGTCTGCGCGAACCCACGGAGGAGACAAACATGACAGTCAAGAAACCCTTGCCCGGCGATCTCGAACCGATCGAGACGGCCAGCCGCGAAGAAATTTCGGCGCTACAACTCGAGCGTCTGAAGTGGTCGGTCCGCCACACCTACGACAACGTCGAGGCCTATCGCAAGAAATGCCAGGAAAAGGGCGTTACGCCCGACGACCTGAAGGAACTCGCCGACCTCGGCAAATTCCCGTTCATGACCAAGACCGATCTGCGTGATAACTATCCCTTTGGCCTGTTTGCCGTGCCGCGCGAGAAAGTTGCGCGCCTGCATGCGTCAAGCGGTACCACCGGCAAGTCGGTGGTCGTCGGCTACACCCAGAACGATATCGACAACTGGGCCAATCTGATCGCCCGCTCCCTGCGTGCGGCCGGTGTCCGTGCCGGCGACATGGTGCATAACGCCTACGGCTACGGCATGTTCACCGGTGGCCTGGGGGCACATTACGGCATCGAACGCCTGGGTTGCACCGCGGTCCCGATGTCCGGCGGCCAGACCGAGAAGCAGGTCCAGCAGATCGTCGATTTCAGGCCGGATGCCATCATGGTCACGCCGTCCTACTCCCTCGTCATCGCCGAGGAATTCGAGCGCCTGGGCATCAAGCCGGAAGACATTTCCCTCAAGGTCGGCATCTTCGGTGCCGAGCCCTGGGGCGAGGGCATGCGCGCCGAGATCGAGAAGAAACTCGGCATCGACGCCATCGACATCTATGGCCTGACCGAGGTCATGGGCCCGGGGGTCGCCTGCGAATGTATCGAGACAAAGGATGGTCCGGTGATCTGGGAAGACCATTTCTACCCCGAGATCATCGACCCGGAAACTGGCGAGGTGCTGCCTGACGGTTCCGAAGGCGAACTGGTGTTCACCTCGCTGACCAAGGAGGCCTTCCCGGTCATCCGCTACCGTACCCGCGACCTGACCCGCCTGTTGCCGCCGACCGCCCGCTCCTTCCGCCGTATCGGCAAGATCACCGGCCGTTCGGACGACATGCTGATCATTCGTGGCGTGAACGTTTTTCCGACGCAGATCGAGGAACAGATTCTGCGCGACAAGCGCCTGGCCGGTAACTATCAGATCGTCGTGACCCGCGACGGCCACCTCGACAATCTGGAGGTGCGTTGCGAAGTGCAGCGCGAACTCTCCGGCAAGCTGAGCCCGGCCGACATCCAGTCCATTGCCAAGGAACTGCAGCACCGGATCAAGACCATCATCGGCGTGTCGACCAAGATCACCGTCATGGAATTCGATGCCATTCCGCGCACGCTGGTTGGCAAGGCCAAGCGCGTGCTCGATGAGCGCCCGAAGCAGAACTGAGGAAATGACGATGACCGAAGCTTTTATTTGCGATGCCATCCGCACACCCATCGGCCGCTACGGCGGCGCCTTGTCCGGGGTGCGCGCCGACGATCTCGGCGCCATTCCGTTGAAGGCGCTGATGGAGCGCAATCCGCAGGTCGACTGGACGGCGGTCGACGACATCATTTACGGCTGCGCCAATCAGGCCGGCGAGGACAACCGCAACGTCGCCCGCATGTCCGGCTTGCTGGCCGGTTTGCCCATCGAAGTGCCGGGTACCACGGTGAACCGCCTGTGCGGCTCCGGCATGGATGCGGTGGGTCTGGCCGCGCGCTCGATCAAGTCCGGTGAAGCCGGCCTGATGATCGCCGGCGGCGTCGAGAGCATGTCGCGCGCCCCGTTCGTGATGGGCAAGGCGGAGTCGGCTTTCTCCCGCCAGGCGGCGATTTTCGATACCACCATCGGCTGGCGCTTCATCAACCCGCAGATGAAAAAGCTGTACGAAACCCATTCGATGCCGCAAACGGCGGACAACGTGGCCGAGGAGTTCAAGATCAGCCGCGCCGACCAGGACGCCTTTGCCTTGCGCTCGCAGCAGCGCTGGGCCGCCGCCCACGCTGCCGGGCGTTTTACCGACGAACTGGTGCCGGTGGTGATTCCACAGAAGAAGGGCGATGCCAAGGTCGTCGATACTGACGAACACCCGCGTCCGGAAACCACGCTGGAGATGCTGGCCAAGCTGAAGGGCGTCAACGGTCCGGAACTGAGCGTGACCGCCGGCAACGCTTCGGGGGTGAACGACGGCGCTTGCGCCTTGCTGCTCGCTTCAGCCGAGTCTGCCGGGAAATACGGCCTGATCCCGCTGGCGCGTGTTGTCGGCATGGCAACGGCCGGTGTGCCGCCGCGCATCATGGGTTTCGGCCCGGCCCCGGCCGTGCGCAAGGTGCTGGCCCAGACCGGGCTGACGCTGGCGCAGATGGAGGTCATCGAGCTGAACGAGGCTTTCGCCGCACAAGGCCTGGCGGTCATGCGCGACCTCGGTCTGGCTGACGACGAGCCCCGCGTCAATCCCAACGGCGGCGCCATCGCCCTGGGGCATCCGCTCGGCATGAGCGGTGCCCGCTTGGTGACGACCGCGGCTTACGAACTCAAGCGCCGTGGCGGCCGCTATGCCTTGTGCACCATGTGTATTGGTGTCGGGCAGGGGATCGCCATGGTGATCGAGCGTGTTTGAAATTATTCCAACAGAGGAGACAAACCCATGAAGCACAGCATCAAGAAGCTCGTTGCCGGTTCCGCCCTGGTGTTTGGCGCGTTCAGCGCCTTCGCTGCCGATCCGATCAAGATCGGTTCTGTCCTGTCGGTCACCGGGCCGGCGGCTTTCCTCGGCGATCCCGAACTGAAGACACTGCAGCTCTATGTCGAAGACATCAACAAGAAGGGCGGCGTCAATGGCCGTCCGCTGCAGTTGGTGCATTACGACGATGGTAGCGATGCCAACAAGGCCAACGGTTTCACCAAGCGCCTGATCGAGGACGACAAGGTCGATGTGCTGGTCGGTGGAACCACCACCGGTTCCACCATGTCTTCCGTGCCGCTGGCTGAGAAGGCCGGCATCCCGTTCGTTTCGCTGGCCGGTGCCGTGGTCATCGTCGAGCCGGTCAAAAAGTGGGTGTTCAAGACACCGCACACCGACCGCATGGCGGCAGAAAAGGTCTTCGAGGACATGAAGAAACGCGGCCTGACCAAGGTGGCCTTGCTGTCCGAGACCTCCGGCTTTGGCGCCTCAGGCAAGAAGGAAACGGAAGCGGTCGCCGGCAAGTATGGCATCACCCTGGTGGCCAACGAGACTTACGGTCCGAAGGATACGGACATGAGCCCGCAGCTGACCAAGATCAAGACCACGCCGGGGGTCCAGGCCGTGTTCGTGTTCGGTCTGGGGCAGGGGCCGGCCATCGTGACCAAGAACTACAAGCAACTTGGTATCACGCTGCCGCTCTACCAGTCGCACGGCGTCGCTTCCGACGAATTCCTGAAGCTGGCAGGCCCCGCTGCCGAAGGTGTTCGTCTGCCGTCGCCGGCGCAGTTGATCCCGGAAAAGCTGCCGGCCAAGGATGCGCAGAAGCCGGTGGTGACCGCCTATGAGCAAGCTTACAAGGCGGCTTACAAGAGCGATGTGTCCACCTTTGGCGGTTATGCCTACGACGGCTTGATGCTGGCGGTGGATGCCATCAAGCGTGCCGGCGGCACCGACAAGGCCAAGGTGCGCGATGCGCTCGAAGCGACCAAGGGCTTCGTCGGCACCAGCGGCACCTACAACATGTCGGCGACCGATCACATGGGGCTCGACCTTTCCGCCTTCCGCCTGCTTGAAGTGAAGAACGGCGACTGGACCATCGTCCAGTAAGCGACCCTAAATACGCACTGGCTCGCCCCGGTGCCATGCCTCTGATACTGCACTTTGGGCCGCCTGGGTCATGCCCGGCGGCCACTTTTTTGGAGAAAGCATATGAGCGAACTCGTCCTCAGCGAGATCCACGGCCGGGTCGGCCTGATCCGCATCAACCGCCCGGAGGCGATGAACGCCCTGAACAACGAAGTGGTCGATGGCATCGCTGCTGCGGTGGACCGCTTCGAAAGCGATGAAAACATCGGCTGCATCGTCATCACCGGCAATGAAAAAGCCTTCGCCGCCGGGGCCGATATCGGCTTCATGAAGGATTTCGACTACATGCATGCCTACAAGACCGACTTCATCACTCGCAACTGGGAGCGCATCAAGACGACGCGCAAGCCGGTGATCGCGGCGGTGGCCGGTTTCGCCCTGGGCGGTGGCTGTGAAATGGCGATGATGTGCGACATGATCTTCGCTGCCGATACCGCCAGGTTTGGCCAGCCGGAAATCAAGCTGGGCACCCTGCCTGGTGCTGGCGGCACGCAGCGCCTGCCGCGCGCGGTCGGCAAGGCCAAGGCAATGGACATGTGCCTGACGGCCCGCATGATGGACGCCACCGAAGCCGAGAAATCCGGTCTGGTCGCCCGCATCTTTCCGGCCGACCAACTGCTCGACGAAACCTTGAAGGCGGCGCAGACCATCGCCGGCTTCTCGCTGCCGGTGGTCATGATGATCAAGGAGTCGGTCAATCGCGCCTTCGAGTCATCGCTCAACGAAGGGCTACTGTTCGAGCGCCGGGTTTTCCATTCGGCCTTCGCGGTCGAGGATCAGAAGGAAGGCATGGCGGCCTTCGTCGAGAAGCGCAAGCCGGCTTTCAAGCATCGCTGAGGATGAGCACCATGTACCAAACGCTGGAAATCGAACGGGCCGGCAAGGTCGCCACGATCTGGATGAATCGGCCGTCCGTCTTCAACGCCTTCGACGAGCAATTGATCGCCGAACTCGATGCCGCGTGCCGTGAACTCGACGCCGACGCGAGCGTGCGCATCGTCGTGCTCGGTGGGCGTGGCCGGCATTTTTCGGCCGGCGCTGACCTGAACTGGATGAAGCGTGCCGCGCAATTCACCACTGAGCAGAACCTCGAAGACGCGCGTCGCTTCGCCGGCATGCTGCGTACCTTGGCCGAGATGGGCAAGCCGACCATCGCGCGCATTCAGGGGGCGGCACTCGGCGGCGGCACCGGTCTCGCTGCCGCCTGCGACATGGCGATTGCCGATACGACGGCGGTGTTCTCCACCTCCGAGGTGAAGTTCGGCATCATCCCGTCGGCGATCAGCCCCTACGTGCTGCGTGCCATTGGCCCGCGTCATGCCTTGCGCTATTTTCAGAGCGCCGAGCGGATCACGGCCGAACGTGCGCTGGCCATTGGCCTGGTCGGCGAGGTCGTTCAGCCGGAACAGCTCGATGGCGCTGTGGCGCAGCTGGCCGATGTCCTGTTGCTGGGTGGTCCGCAGGCGCAAAAAGCGGCCAAGGCGCTCATTGCTGCGGTGCACGGGCAAAAAATCGATGAAATCATTAGCGAGGAAACCGCTCGCCGCATTGCCCGCCAGCGCGCGACCGACGAGGCGAAGGAAGGCATCGCCGCCTTCCTGGACAAACGGACGCCAGGCTGGATTTGAGACGGGGGCTAGCCGGCGCTTGGGGCTTGACGCGCTTTCGCGGCGTCAAGCCTGTCAGGTGGGAAGCTTCGGCTCGCCGGTCGCGCCCAGTCGCAGCGAAAGGGCTTCGGCATGGCGTTTGAGGCTGGTCACGACCTGGCCATCGGCGCTCATGTCGAACATGCCCTGCACGCCAACGACCACGACCGCCATGGTGATCTCGTTCTTGAAATTGAAAACCGGCGCCGCCACGGCCGCCACACCGGGCACACGATGAAAGCCTGCGGTGTCGGCAAATCCTTTGTCGCGGATGTCGGCCAGCATCGCTTCGATGCCGGTCTTGGTCTTGAGCTCGGGCGGTACGTCGGG
The DNA here is from genome assembly GCA_041904995.1 of Azonexus sp. Classification (GTDB taxonomy): domain Bacteria; phylum Pseudomonadota; class Gammaproteobacteria; order Burkholderiales; family Rhodocyclaceae; genus Azonexus. The sequence continues at coordinate 40,220 of JAYRMB010000007.1, read as the reverse complement.
CGCCTTGATTTCTACCGCGATGAGCGGAGCGACGGTCTTTTTGGGCATCCAGGCAGCGAACACGCGGCCGGTGGCCGAGGAGAGCAAATCCATCACCGTGCCGGTAATCACATTGACGGTGATCGGCCGGCGCGGCCGCTCCCAACGCACGATAACCGGTCCCTTGTCACCCCAGACGGCGAGGGCGGTGGTCTGGTTGATTTCGTCGCGCATGTCGGCAATGGTGTTCAGGCCCAGGCGAACGCGATCGAGCCGGTCGAGCGCGACCAGGCCGATATTCATGGCAAAAGCCCCGAGGTCGTAGCGCGAACTCATCGGATCCTGCTCGACCAACCCGGCCCGAATCAGGCTGACCAGATAGCGGTGTACCTTGGATGCCGGCATGTCGGCGGCGGCGGCGATTTCCTTGAGCATCATCGAGCGCTGGCCGTTGACCATGGCCTTGAGGATGCTCATGCCGATTTCGAGTGACTGGACGCCATGCTTGTTGTCGATATCGTCGCTCATACGACCTCCCTGATTTTGTTATTCAGAATCAATTCTATAATTGCCAAATAACTTTTGAAAGCGAGTTGCAGCATGACTTCATTGCGTGTTTACGCCATCGACGGCATCGTGCCGGTGGTGGATCCCACGGCCTACGTTCACCCCAGCGCCGTACTCATTGGCGACGTCATCGTCGGCCCCGGCTGCTATGTCGGCCCCTGCGCCAGTCTGCGCGGCGATTTCGGGCGCCTGATCCTGGAGGCGGGGGCGAATCTGCAGGACACCTGCGTCATGCATGGTTTCCCGGGGACCGATACTGTGGTCGGCGAAAATGGCCACATTGGCCATGGTGCCGTTTTGCATGGCTGTCGTGTTGGCCGCAACGCCCTGATCGGCATGAATGCGGTGATCATGGACAACGCGGTGATCGGCGAGGCGAGCATCATTGCCGCTTCGGCCTTCGTCAAGGCCAGCGAAGTTGTGCCCGACGGGGTGCTGGTGGCCGGCGTTCCGGCCAAGGTCATTCGCCCGCTGAGCGATGAGGAAATGGCCTGGAAGGCCGAGGGGACGAAAACCTATCAGGACCTGACGCGGCGTTGCCTGGCGAGCATGGTCGAAACGGCACCCTTGGCTGCCATGGAAGCGGATCGCAAGCGTATCGTCATGCCTGACGTAATCCCGCTCACAGAATTAAAGAAACGGAGCGGCTGAGCAGCCTTAGGCCATCAGCGGGTCGTATTGCGGGAAGCGTTCCGGCAGGGAGGCGTCGACAATCGGCACGCTGCCGTCGGCCAGGCACATCTCCCGGTCGAGATGGCGATTGGAGCCTGTCTCCAGTCGCTTGTACAACTCCTTGCACAGCAGGCGGGCCTGCTGTCCCGTCCAGTCGGGCGGCAGCAGCACTTCCGGCAGTTCCGGGTCGCGCAGCAAGAGGCGACGGTAATCGTGAATGAGCAGGAGCCGGAGCAGGAAGGCATCCTGATCGGAGATTTCCGCCATTTGGTCGCGGCGCAGTGAATCGAGAATCGGCTGGTAGGCAGTAACGAAACCCGCATAGGCCTCGGCTAGTCCGCCCAGGTCCCAGGCGCGGCTGACCAGGTCGGCATCGCTGGCCGACTGGGCGGCGGGGGCGTCGGCCGCGAACAGCGGAAACAGCGCCGGCAGGGCGGCACCCAGGCCTTCGGCGATGAGCGCGTCGAGCACGGTGGGCAGGTCGGCGCCGGGGTGCACGAAGCAGTCGTTGCCAAGAATGCCAAAACCCTGCCAGAACAATGCGCGCCGGAGCTGCTCGCGCAGCTTTGGCTCCACGTCGCCAACGACGAGAATGACCCGCCAGCGGCGGTCCCACAACGGCGCATGAGCTGCGTAAATATGGCGGGAGGCTTCATCGAAACGGCGACGGCCGGAAGGGGTCAGCACGTAATCGGCGCGGCGGCCGATCGTTTCCGTGCGCAGCCATTCCTCTTTTGCCAACCGGAAAACCGAGGTGCGGATCAGGCGCTCGTTCAGTTCCAGTGGTTCGAGCAGGCGGATCAGGCTACCGAGCCAGATGCGTCCGCCACGCGGCAGGATAGCATCGCCGAAGGCCGTAATGATCAGCGAACCGGCCTGGACACGGCGTTGTGCTCGAAAGGCGTCGAGGCGCTGCTGAACTGCTTCGGTCACGATGGTGGTAGGTGTTTGGGATAAACGGCGAAGTTTACCGTACTGTCAGTGGGGTAATCCATTGGCCGAAAGAGGGAAAGAGCTCCATCTTCGGGCTAGGGCAATAAAAAAGCCCCGGATCGACGATCGCGGGGCTGATGGAGGCGACTTCCGTTGGGAGAAGTCGCCTGTTCCATCTGGCTTGCTACCGGTTAGCCGCAGGTACCGACGGCGCCGCAGGCGGTGCAGAAATCGCAGCCATCCTTGCGGATCATCGTGTGGTTACCGCACTCGCTGCACAGCTTGCCCTGGGTCGGCAGCACCTTGTTGCTGGTGGTGTCTTCCGGCGCTTCCAGGATACCCATCTGCTGCAGCGGGAAACCGGTTTCGTCGAGGATGCCGAGCATCGCATAGCGGTGGATGATCAGCTGGGCGATGTAGGCGACGGTCGACGGGTAGGTCTGCTGCTTGCGCGAGCCTGGTACGAAGGCCATGAAATCGCCGAGCGGCTCGGAGTAGTCGAGCAGTTTGCGCAGCTTCATGCCGATCCAGGCCGGATCGAGGACGCGCATGTCGAGCGACAGCAGCTTGGACAGACCGTCGAGGGCACGCGGGTAGTTGCCCGACAGCCACATCGAGTATGGACGCGAGGTGCCATCCGGCAGCGTGATTTCCTTCAGGCCGAGGACGAAGTCTTCGCCGGTGGAGGGGTTGCTGACGTCGACCGTCCAGGACAGGGTGCCGTCAGTACCGGTCTTCGGTTCCTTGGCGCTGAACAAGGCATCCTTGACTGGCGTCGGGCCATCGTGACCGAAGGCGCCGAGTTGTTCGACGCGCCAACGGATGACCTGGGCCATGGCGGAAACGACGGACGGCATGCGCTTGCGCTCGCCATGCGGCGGCATTTGCATGTCGAAGGAGTCACCCGGGGTCTTGGCCAGGGCATCCAGCTTCATCTCCAGCCAGCCGTGGTCGTTGGCGCGCATATCCATGGACAGGGTCTTGGCGACGGCGCCCAGGCCACGCGGTTCGGCCGGGCCGTTGGCCCAGACTTCGAACGGCCAGGCACGGCCTTCCGGTTCAACGTGGCCGACGAACAGGGCGAACTTGCCGATCGGCGAGTCGACCATGTAGGTCCAGCACAGGTTGCCTTCCGGCAGGCTCGGGCGGCCCGGCCAGCGCAGGCTGGCCAGCACCGGGGCCGGCAGGTTCTTGATCGACAGGCGACGGTTGGCGTCGGAGACGAAATCCTGCGGCGCCTTGGCGTCGGCCGCCGGGGCGGCTTCGGTCTTGGTCGGTTCGACCGACAGGACGGAGCCGAGCACGCTATTCGGACGATAGGTGGCCAGACCCTTCAGACCGGCCTTCCAGGCTTGCATGTAGAGATCCTGGAAGTCTTCGTACGGGTAGTCGGCCGGCACGTTGACCGTCTTGGAGATCGAAGTGTCGATGAACGGGGCAACGGCGGCCACCATGTCGGCATGCGCCTTGGCGGAGATTTCCAGCGCCGTGACGAAGTACTCAGGCAGCTTGGCGACGTCGCCGCCCTGATGCTTGTACAGACGCCAGGCGTAGTCTTCAACCGAGTATTCCTTGATCGTACCGTCCTGCATCCGCTTCTTGCGGTTGTAGGTCCAGGAGAACGGCGGTTCGATGCCGTTCGAGGCGTTGTCTGCGAAGGCCAGCGAGATGGTGCCGGTCGGCGCGATGGACAGCAGGTGCGAGTTGCGCAGGCCGTGCTTGCGGATCTCGGCCTTGATGTCGTTCGGCAGGCGGGAAGCGAAATTGCCGCCGGACAGATACAGCTCGGCGTTGAACAACGGGAAGGCGCCGCGCTCCTTGGCTAGTTCGACCGAGGTCAGATAGGCGGTGTCGCGCATGAATTCGCTGATGCGAGCGGCCATGGCGCGAGCTTCCGGTTTGTCGTAGCACAGGCGCAGCATGGCCAGGGCATCGCCCAGGCCGGTGAAGCCGAGGCCGACGCGGCGCTTGTTGGCGGCTTCCTGCTGCTGGCGCTCGAGCGGCCAGTGGGTGGCATCGAGCACGTTGTCGAGCATGCGGGTGGAGGTACGGACGACTTCGGCAAAACCGTCGAAATCGAATTCGGCCTGTTCGGAGAACGGGTTCTTGACGTACAGGGTCAGGTTGATCGAACCCAGGCAGCAGCAGCCATACGGCGGCAGCGGCTGTTCGGCACAGGGGTTGGTGGCCTCGATCACTTCGCAGTAATTGAGGTTGTTATCCTTGTTCATGCGATCGAGGAACAGGATGCCCGGCTCGGCGTGATCGTAGGTGGACTTCATCACCTGGTCCCACAGGTCGCGGGCGCGTACCTTGCGGTATACCCACATGCCGTCGTCGCGCTGATAGGCGCCTTCGGACTTCATCTCGACGTTCGGTTCGGCGCGGTGCACCAGTTCGACGTCGGTGTCGGCATCAACGGCTTCCATGAAGCCATCGGTCACGCCGATCGAGATGTTGAAGTTGGTCAGGTCGCCGTGGTCCTTGGCGTGGATGAATTCCTCGATATCCGGATGGTCGCAGCGCAGTACGCCCATCTGGGCACCGCGGCGGGCCCCGGCGGATTCGACGGTCTCGCAGGAGCGGTCGAAGACGCGCATGTACGACACCGGGCCGGAAGCACGCGACTGGGTGCCCTTGACGTGGGCGCCCTGCGGACGGATGGAGGAGAAGTCATAACCGACACCGCCGCCACGACGCATGGTCTCGGCCGCCTGGGCTAGGGCGGTATAGATGCCGGGTTTGCCGTCGGTGGTCTCGACGATGGAGTCGCCCACCGGTTGCACGAAGCAGTTGATCAGCGTGGCCTGCAGGTCGGTACCGGCGGCGGAGTTGATACGGCCGGCCGGGATGAAACCGTTTTCCTGGGCCCACAGGAACTTGGCTTCCCAATGGGCGCGGTCCTTTTCCTGTTCGACTTGAGCCAGTGCCCAGGCGACGCGCTTGCGCACGTCGTGCACATTGGTTTCCTTACCCTTGGCGTACTTTTCGACCAGCACTTCGCCGGAAATTTCCTGCTCGGGCAGAGGAGCGAATTGCGGCGGTGCGGGAATGTCGGTCAGTGAAAGCTGCTCGGCGACTTTGCTCATTAAGGCTCCTCTCGACAGTTCGATGTTAGTGGTGTGATGGAGGAGGAATCTACTATATCTAGTGGGTGGATACAATCCGTTGACTAAATACGGGGTGTTGTGTCTTGGGTTGGATTGCCTATGTCATGGCCTGGAAAAGCCCAAAAAAACAAAGCCCCAGCGAGTTTTTTCGCTGGGGATTATGCAATAAAAATATTTATTAGAGGGCGAGCAGAGTCTGTGCGTGGTGGGCCATCATCCATTCCTCGTTGGTCGGAATGACCAGTACGTCGACCGTGCTGTTGCCGGCGCTGATCACGATGTCGTGGCGCGCGTTGGCTTCCGGATTGGTACGGATGCCCAACCATTCGGAGAGCAGGCAGACGCGACGGCGTACCTCGGCGGCGTGCTCGCCGATGCCGCCGGTGAATACCAGGGCGTCGAGGCCGCCAGCTGCGGCAGCGAGCGAGCCGAGTTCGCGGGCGATGCGGTAGCAGAACAGATCGACCGCCTCGTGCGCTTCCGGCTTGTCGCTGGAAAGCAGGGTGCGCATGTCCTGGCTGAGGCCGGATACACCGAGCAGGCCCGATTCCTTGTAGAGGATGCGGGTCATGTCCTTGACCGAGTAGTTCTTCGTTTCCATCAGGTGGAGGACGACACCGGGGTCGAGATTGCCGCAGCGCGTGCCCATCATCAGGCCGTCGATGGTCGAGAAGCCCAGCGTGGTGGCGACGCACTTGCGATTGACCATGGCTGCCATGCTGGCGCCGTTGCCGAGGTGGGCGAGGACGACGCGGCCGTTGGCGCGGTGCGAATGCTCGGGCAGAGCGCGGGCAATGAATTCGTAAGAGAGACCATGGAAGCCGTAGCGTTTGATGCCTTCGGCAGTGAGGGCGCGCGGCAGGCCGAAGGTCTGGGCGACTTCCGGCTGCGTGCGGTGGAAGGCGGTATCGAAGCAGGCGACCTGCGGCACCTCGGGCAGCAGGTTCTGCAGGGCCTTGATGCCGGCCACGTTGTGCGGTTCGTGCAGCGGGGCGAGCGGGATGAAGCTTTCCAGATGGCCGAGAACCACATCGTCGATCAGCGTCGGCTTGCTGTAGCGTTCGCCTCCATGGACGACGCGATGGCCGACGGCGACGATCTGCCAGCCGGCCTGGGTGGCCTGGAACCACTTGAGCAGGGCATCGAACGCGACATCATGCGACACGCGTTCGCCGGCGATCATCTGGTCGGCTATCTTTTCACCGGCTTTGTCCTTGGCCACCATCTTGGTGGCGTTGGTACCGATGCCGTCGATCTGGCCGGAGACCTCGGCTTGGGGCGAAATGTGCTGGTTGAGCGGGAAGAGGGCGAACTTGATGGAGGACGATCCGGCGTTGATCGTCAGGATGGCTTGTTTCATGTCAGGCTTTTCCGTTACTGCGGTTGGCGTGGGCGATCAGCGCGGCGATGACGCACGAGGCAGTGCGCGTTTCGGCGGAATCGGCGCGGCTGGTCAAAACGATGGGCACCTTGGTGCCAAGCACGATGCCGGCAGTCAGGGCGTTGGCGAGGTATTCGAGTTGCTTGGCGACCATGTTGCCGGATTCGAGATCGGGCACGACAAGGATTTCGGCGTGGCCGGCGACGGCCGACTTGATGCCCTTGGTCTTGGCGGCGACGATGGAGACGGCGTTGTCGAAGGCGAGCGGGCCATCGAGGATGCCGCCCTTGATCTGGCCGCGGTCCGCCATTTTGCACAGGGCGGCGGCATCGAGGGTGGACTGGATTTTCGGATTGATCGTTTCGACCGCCGACAGGATGGCGACCTTGGGCTCGGGAATACCGATCACGTGGGCTAGTTCGATGGCGTTCTGGATGATGTCGGCCTTCTCTTCGAGCGTCGGCGCGATGTTGATTGCGGCGTCCGTGATCAGCAGGGGGCGCGGGTAGGTCGGCACGTCCATCACGAAGACGTGGCTGATCCGGCGGCTGGTGCGCAGGCCGTTGGCACGGGCGACGACTTCGCCCATCAGTTCATCGGTATGCAGGCTGCCCTTCATCAGCGCCTCGGCGTCGCCGGTGCGCACCAGCGACACCGCAAGCGCGGCGGAGTCGTGGCTGTGGGCGGCATTGACGATGCGGATGCCGGTCAGGTCGATGGCGTTTTCTTCGGCGACGGCGCGGATCTTGGCTTCCGGGCCGACCAGGATAGGTTCGATGATGCCGGCCTGGAAGGCCATGACCGGCCCTTTCAGGGATTCCTTGTCGCAGGGATGGGCGACGGCGGTCGGGATCGGCTCCAGCCCCTTCACGCGCTGCAGCAGGTGGGTGTAGCGCTCGTGCTTGTCGTCGATGCGGATTTCCGGCATGTGCACTTCTTCCAGGCGAGCGACCTTTTCGGTCGGCGCCAGGATTTCCGCCGTGCCGCGCACGACCTGCAGGCCTTCCTGGTTGGTGCATACGCAGTCGAGGATGACATGCTTGTTGTGATCGAACTTCTGCTTGGCGGTGACGGTGATGGTGATGGTGTCGCCAATGGTGACCGGGCGGGCGAAGTGCAGGCTCTGGTCGACCAGGATGGTGCCCGGGCCGGGGAATTGGGTGCCGAGCACGGTGGAGATCAGCGAGCCGCTCCACATGCCGTGGGCAATGACTTCGCGGAACATGCCGCTTTCGGAGAAGCTGGGATCGACCACAGCCGGATTGACGTCGCCGGTCAGCACGGCGAAGAGTTTGACGTCTTCCGGCATCAAGGTGCGTTTCAGGCTGGCCGAGTCGCCGACCTGGATTTCCTCGTAGGTCTTGTTGATCAGATAGCGTTGTTCGGTCTGAGAGTTCATACACGCTCCGCTAAGTCAGAATGATTCGTAGAAGTATAGGGTGCTGCGGTGCACCACTCAATTGGAATGAAAACCAATGGGCTATCCACGTTGTGCCCGTCGCCGTTCGTGGCTGACCAGCGGTGAGGGTGGTGTGGCGTCGAGCCCCGGGTGCAGCGAGAGCAGTTGATCGAGAACCCACTGGTTGGCTTCGTAGGTGAATTCGCGCGCTTCCAGGGGGGCGCCGGTCAGCGCTTCGGCAAACAGCGCCACGGCGGCCGAGCGGCTGACGCCGTATTCGCAATGCACCATCAGCGAGATGTCGAAAGGTGCGGCTTGCAGCTCGGTCAGGAAGGAACTGATCTGGCGTGCCATCGAACGGTCGAATAGACCTGGCAGCGAGGGCATGAATTCGTCGGCCGGCACGGCATCGAAGAAGGAAAGGCGGAGCACGTGGCGAAATAGTGGGTCGAGCTTGGCTTCCGGTGTGGTCGGATCGGTGATTGAAATGACCGCCATGTAGGGCGAGCCGCGCAGTTGTTCGGCCAGTTTGCGCGAGGTGTACTGGATGTCGATGATGCTCATCGCCTTACTCCATGAAGACCGGATCGGAGAAAACCAGCGTGCCGTCCTTGCGCATCATCAGGTTGTCGGCCTTGATCAGGTCGGGCAGGGCGCCGTATTCGTTGGTGAAGGTTTCCAGCGTCTTGAGCGACTCCTGCACGGCATCGCTCCAGCCCATCGGCGTCACCGTCAGGTGATGCAGGGCGATGCGGCCCATGTCCTGGGCGAAGTTGCGCCACATCACGCAGGCATCGTAGTAAGAAGTGCACAGTTTGGTTGCGGCTTCGGCCGCTTCTCCGTGGCCCGGCAGCGGGTAAAGACGCTCGACCTCGACGATATGGAAGGGGAAGCCGCGGCTCGACTTGCCAGCCGTCCCGTGATCGGCGTAAACCACGGGAAAATGGCATCCGGTCGGTCGGTCAGGCGCGGTGTAGTAGGCGTAATCGGTCGGCGAAGAGAGCACCTTGTAGACACGCTCCTGCCCGTCGACCGTCGGTGCTTCGAGGACGATGGTGCTTTCGCCGCGGCCGATTTCCTTGCGTCCGTTCAGTAACGGGTGGTCGGGTACGGCGTCGGGAATCAGTCCGTCATTGTCTGCCATCGTTTTTCTCCTGGCGGGGAGAGCGAAGCTTGCCCCAACGCTCTCCCGGTTTTTGCCCTTTTTGCCGCGTGCACCGCAGCAGTCGGCTTGCTACGGCTTAAGCGACGATATGGGCCCCGGCGTCGACGTAGATGGTCTGCCCGGTCATGCCCGACGAGCCCGAGGTGCACAGGAAGGCCGTCAGGGCACCGACTTCGTCGATAGTCACGGTGCGGCCGAGCGGTGCCTTCTGGGCATCGGATTCGAGCAGGTTGTTGAAGTTGGCGATGCCGGAGGCGGCGCGGGTCATGATCGGGCCGGGCGACACGGCGAAGACGCGGATGCCCTTGGGGCCGAGGTCATAGGCCATGTAGCGGACAGCCGATTCGAGCGCCGCCTTGATGATGCCCATGACGCCGTAGTTGCGCACGACGCGCTCGGCACCGAGGTAGGACATGGTGATCAGCGAGCCGCCGTGGCTCATCAGCGGCTCCAGCGCCTTGGCCATGCGCAGGAAGCTGTGGCAGGAAACGTTCATCGCCGCATCGAAGCCTTCTTCGGTGGTATCGATGACGCGGCCGTGCAGGTCGTCGGCGTTGCAGAAAGCCATCGAGTGAATGGCGAAGTCGAGTTCGCCGAAGGTTTCGCCGCACTTGGCGATAACGCCTTCCAGGCAGCCCGGTTCGGCAACATCGAGGCGCTCGAACAGCTTGGCGCCGAGGGCTTCGGCCAGCGGCTGGGTGTACTTGGCGGTCTTTTCGTTCTGGTAGGTCAGGGCGATCTCGCCGCCGAGGGCGACGATGGCCTTGGCCACGGCATAGGCGATGGATTTGTCGTTGGCGACGCCGGTGATCAGGCCTTTCTTGCCAGCCAGCGGGAGCAGGGTTTGTTCTGTCGTGGTCATGCTGTTCTTCCTTTTATTAAAGTTCAGAAATGCTGCTGCATTGCAACAATTTTGCATGAGTGTTACGTGTTTTCATGCCTGAATACATGCTGTAGTGCAGCATCATTCTTGCACAATCAGATTGCTGAAAGTTGACATGGGTCAGATCGCTGTCAGGGAGAAAGCACTTCTTTTTGATATTCGACAAAAAACGGAAACCTGATGGTGCTACGCTTTCCTTCGTCATAAGACTTCGCGGGGGGATGTCGTGGCTATCAACGAAATGCATGCCGAAGCCGTCGCCGGCGTCGTGGATCGCGTAGTCGCCCGCTACAAGCGGGACGCCACCTGCATGGTGCAGATCCTGCGCGAGATTCAGGAAGCTTGCGACTGGATATCGCCGGAAGCGATCGACCGCCTGCAAAGTACCCTTGGCGTACCGCGTACCAAGATCGAGGGGGTTGCCGGCTTCTATTCCTTCTTCTACCTGCAGCCGCGCGGCAAGTACCGCGTGCTCTTTTCGGACAACGTCACCGACCGCATGGGCGGCAATCGTGATCTGCGCGACCGCCTGTGCAAGGCACTCTGGGTCGAGCCGGGCAAGGTTTCGGAGGATGGCCTGGTCAGCGTCGCGATGACTTCCTGTACTGGCTTGTGCGACCAGGGGCCGGGCCTGCTGGTCAATAACTACGCTATCGGCCAGTTGACCGAGGCGCGCATCGACCAGATCGCCGAGTTGATCCGCGAGCGCGTGCCGATGACGCAATGGCCGGCCGAGTTTTTCAAGATCGAAGACAACATCCGCCGCGCCGACATCCTGCTCAGCAGCGACCTGACGCCGGGCGATGCCCTGCGCGCCGCGCGGGCAAGGGCGCCGGACGAAGGCTTGATGGCCTCGAACATGCGTTCCTGGCGCGAAGGCTTGCCGAGCGGCATCGGCGGGCCGATCGCAATGCTCGACGAAATCAAGCGCGCCAATCTGCGTGGCCGCGGCGGCGCTGGCTTCACGACCGGCCTGAAGTGGGAAGCTTGCCGCAATGCGCCGCTCAAGGCCGGGCATCAGCGCATCGTGGTGTGCAATGCCGACGAAGGCGAGCCGGGCACCTTCAAGGATCGCGTACTGCTCTCGAAATTCCCCGATCTGGTGTTTGAAGGCATGACGGTGGCCGCCTACGCCGTCGGTGCGACGCGCGGCTTCCTTTACCTGCGCGGCGAATACCGTTATCTGCTTGATCATCTGAACGCCGTGTTGATCCACCGTCGGCGCGAAGGCTTGCTCGGCGAGAACATTCTGGGGATTCCGGGCGCCGATTTCGACATCGAGATACACCTCGGTGCCGGCGCTTACGTTTGCGGCGAGGAATCGGCACTGATCGAGTCGCTCGAAGGCAAGCGGGGCACGCCGCGCAACCGGCCGCCTTTCCCGGTGACCAACGGTTATCTCGACCAACCGACTATCGTAAACAACGTCGAAACCTTTGCTGCTGCCGCGATGATCGCCCTGAAAGGCGGCGAGTGGTATGCCGGCATGGGCACCAAGCACTCGGCCGGGACCAAGATCTTGTCGGTGTCCGGCGACTGCGAGCGTCCGGGCATCTACGAATACCCCTTTGGCGTCAGCATCCGCCAGGTGCTCGAGGATTGTGGCGCCAAGGATACGCAAGCCGTTCAGGTTAGCGGGCCATCCGGCGTTTGTGTGGCGCCGAACGAGTTCGATCGCATCATCGGCTTCGAGGATATTCCGACGGCCGGCGCTTTCACGGTCTTCGACCAGTCGCGCGACATGTTCGAAATGGCGCGCAACTACGTGCATTTCTTCCAGCACGAGAGTTGCGGTTTCTGCACGCCGTGCCGGGTTGGCACCTCGCTGCTCAAGAACCTGATGGACAAGCTGCACAAGGGGGCGGGGTCGCCCTATGACCTGGCCGAAATCGAAAAACTGAACCAGTTGTTGCAAGCGATGAGCCATTGCGGCCTCGGGCACACGGCCTGCAATCCGGTACTCGATACCATGGCCAAGTTCCGGCCGGCCTACGAAAAACGCATGATGCAACAAGACTTCGTGCCGGCTTTCGATCTTGACAGCGCGCTGGCCCAAGCTCGCCAGATGACCGGGCGCGATGATGCCGGCGCGCACCTGAGCAGCGTACACGGAGGTGCAGCATGAGCCTGAATTTCACCCTGGACGGCAAGTCCATTCCCTTCGCCGAGGGGCAGACCATCCTGCAGGCGGCGCAAGCGGCCGGCGTCTTCATTCCGCACCTGTGCTATCACCCGGAATTCAAGCCGCACGGTTCGTGCAAGCTGTGTACGGTCAAGGTGAACGGCCGGCAGACAGCCTCCTGCACCATGCGCGCCGCACCGGGCATGGTGGTGGAAAGCGAGACCGAGGAAATCAACGCCGAAAGGCGGGCGCTGACGCAGATGCTCTTCGTCGAAGGCAATCATTTCTGCCCTTCGTGCGAGAAGAGTGGTCAGTGCCAGTTGCAGGCCACGGCCTACCACTTGGGCATGATGAGCCCGCATTACGATCATTTCTTCCCGAATCGGCCGGTCGATGCCTCGCACCCCGATGTGCTGCTCGATTTCAATCGCTGCATCCTGTGCTCGCTGTGCGTGCGGGCCAGCCGCGACGTCGATGGCAAGAACGTTTTCGCGCTGTCCGGACGCGGCATCGGCACGCATCTGATCGTCAATGCCAAATCGGGGCGCCTGGGCGACACCGATTTCACGCTCGACGACAAGGCGGCCAAGGTCTGCCCGGTCGGCGTCATCCTGAAGAAGCACCAGGGCTTTGCCGTGCCCATCGGCGAACGCAAGTACGACAAGGCGCCGATCGCCGATGTCGTGACGGAGGGCAAGTGACATGAGCGCCAACAAGAAACTGAAGGTGGCAACGACCTCACTGGCCGGCTGTTTTGGCTGCCACATGTCCTTTCTCGATATCGACGAGCGACTGTTTACCCTGCTTGAACACATCGAGTTTGACCGTTCGCCGCTGACTGACATCAAGCATTGCAGTCCGGATTGCGATATCGGCATCATCGAAGGCGGCCTGTGCAATGCCGAGAACGTGCATGTACTGCGCGAGTTCCGCCAGAACTGCAAGATACTGATCGCCCTGGGCGCCTGTGCCGTGACCGGCGGCCTGCCGGCGCAGCGCAATCATCTGCCGCTGACGACCATCCTCGAAGAGGTCTATCACACCAGCCCGGGGCTGGCCAACGGCATGATCCCGAACGATCCGGAGCTGCCCTTGCCACTGAATCAGGTGCACCCGATCCACGAGGTGGTCAAGGTGGATTACTTCATTCCAGGCTGCCCGCCGTCCGGTGACGCTATCTGGAAAGTACTCACCGATCTGCTCGCGGGTAAAGAGCCGAGTCTCGGTCATGGCTTGATGCACTACGACTGAGCGGACGAGGAGAAGAATATGACTTTCAATCTGGAAACCGCCCAACACCCGGAAAATCTCCGCCGTGTCGCCATCGACCCGGTGTCGCGCGTCGAAGGCCACGGCAAGGTGACCATCCTGCTCGACGACCAGAACAAGGTGCATCAGGTGCGCCTGCATATCGTCGAGTTCCGGGGCTTCGAGAAATTCATCCAGGGCCGCCCGTATTGGGAAGTTCCGGTCATGGTCCAGCGCCTGTGCGGTATTTGCCCGGTGTCGCACCATCTGGCGGCGTCCAAGGCGCTTGACGTCATCGTCGGCGCGAGGAAACTGACGCCGGCGGCCGAGAAGCTGCGCCGTCTGATGCATTACGGCCAGATGTTGCAGTCGCATGCGCTGCATTTCTTCCATTTGTGTTCGCCTGACTTGCTGTTCGGCTTTGATAGCGATGTGACCAAGCGCAACATCGTTGGTGTCGCCATGGAACACCCGGAAACCGCCAAGCGCGGCGTGCTGTTGCGCAAGTTCGGCCAGGAGGTGATCCGCGTTACCGCTGGCAAGCGCGTGCATGGCACCGGCTCCGTGCCGGGCGGCGTGAACAAGTCGCTGACTGTCGCCGAGCGCGATGAACTGCTGAAGGACATCTATCACATCATCCAGTGGTCGCGCGATGCGGTAAAGCTGATCCAGAAGGTGCATACGCAGGATCCCGGTCTGTACAACAGCTTCGGCATCTTCCGCTCAAATTTCATGTCCCTGGTCGGCAACAACGGCGATCTCGATTTCTACCACGGCACGCTGCGCGCCCGCGACGACAACGGCGAGTTGATCTTCGATCACGTCGATTACCAGCGCTACCACGAGTACATCGAGGAGGAAGTGCGCTCCTGGAGCTACATGAAATTCCCGTACTTCCGTTCGCTGGGCAAGGCGCACGGCTGGTACAAGGTTGGCCCGCTGGCCCGGGTGCAGAACTGCAACCAGATTTCGACGCCCTTTGCCGAGAGCGAGCGCAAGGAGTTCGTCGATTACGCTGGCGGCTCGCCCTTGCATGCGCCGCTGGCTTATCACTGGACGCGCATGATCGAGATGCTGCACGCCGCCGAAGTGATCAAGGAGTTGCTGCACGACGACGACCTGCTGTCGGACGATCTGATGGTGCAGGGCGAACGCCAGATGGAAGGCGTCGGCGTCATCGAAGCGCCGCGCGGCACGCTGTTCCACCACTATCAGGTGGACGAGAACGACGTGGTGACCATGGCCAACCTGATCGTATCGACCACCAACAACAACCAGGCGATGAATGAGGCCATCCGCCACGTGGCTCATCGCTACCTGCACGGCCGCGAAGTCACCGAAGGGCTGCTCAACCACATCGAGGTCGCCATCCGCGCTTTCGATCCCTGCCTGTCCTGCGCGACGCATGCCTTGGGCAAGATGCCGCTCGAGGTCGAATTGGTCGATGCGGAAGGCTCATTGGTGCACAGCCTGAGCCGGGCATGATCGCGCCGGTCGTCGTCTTCGCCGTCGGCAACCCGAGTCGGGGCGATGACGCCATCGGGCCGGTGTTGTTCGAGCGCCTGCTCGTCTGGCTGGATCGGGAAGTTCTGGCGCAAGGCTTCGAACTGATCGAGGACTTCCAGTTGCAGATCGAACATGCGCTCGATTTGCGGGAGCGGGAACTGGCGCTGTTCATCGATGCCGGCGAGGGTACGCCGGCACCGTACAGCTTCCGGCAGGTTCAAGCGGTCGCCGGCATCACCCATACGACGCACGAACTGCCGCCAGAGGCGGTGCTGCAGGTCTATCGTCAGACCGAAGGAGGCGAGCCGCCGATTTCCTTCGTGTTGTGTGTGCGGGGCGAGAGTTTTGAGCTCGGCGAGCCGTTGTCCGAAGCCGCACAACAGCGGGTCGAGCAGGCCGTCATCCTGTTGCAGGACTTGTGCCGAGATATACGGAAAGAGGCGTGGCTGGCCCGCGTTACGGACGACTAGATTGGCGTGGTGGCAAAATGGGCGCGATTTGCCGCATTGAATTTTTCCCACCCGGCGTGCGGCTCTGAATTTTCTTGGATGGTGCTCATGAGTCGATTCGTTTCCCTGTTGATGGTTTGTTGCCTGTGGCTGGCCGGCTGTGCCGCCTACGATGGACGTGGTTTGCGGCCGGGAATCGACGGGCGCGACAGCGTGCTGGCGACGATGGGCGAGCCGGCCATGCGCTGGCAGGAGAAAGAGGGCGGTGAGCGCTGGGCGTATCCGCGCGGCCCGGCCGCAACGCAGACCTTCATGGTGCACATTGGCGCCGATGGCAAACTGCAGCAGGTGGAAAAAGTGCTCGACATGGCGCATTTCGCCCGCATTCGCAGCGGTGTCGACGACAAGGACAGCGTACAGCGCCTGATCGGGCCGCCCAATCCGGCCTGGAGCGTGTATTACGAGGCGCGTGACGAATTGGCTTGGGAGTGGCTGTTCTGCGATGACTGGAGCTTGATGGCCCGTTTTGGCGTGCTGTTCGACGGCAGCAGTGGCAAAGTACGTAGCACGTTCCAGCGTCCGGAATTGCGTGGAATCGACGGCAGCGCGCCTGCCTGCGGACACTGAACCACAGGCACCGCGATGGGCGAAGATGCCGATTGCGGTTGGCGCCAACCAGGGCCGGGCCTATAATCGAATCAATTAATGACCAATTGGTCAGTAGCTGAACAGGTGCCGCATGAACCGCTCAAGCCTAAAAAGAATTTCGATTTTTGCCCTTTTCGCCCTGTGCACCGCAGCAGGCGCTTATTACCTTTATCAGCAGCGCCAGAATGTCCTGCCACCGGGCTTTGCTTCCGGCAACGGACGGCTGGAGGCGACTGAGGTCGATGTGGCGAGCAAGATCGCCGGGCGGCTGGCCGAACTGGGTCCGCGCGAGGGTGACTGGGTCGAGATTGATGCCGTGGTCGGCCGGCTCGATGCCGACGACCTGCGCGCCCAGTTGCGGGCGGCCGAGGCGCAGGTGGTGCAGGCGCAGAAGGCGGGCGACGAGTCGCGGGCCGGGGTACGCAAGTCGAAGTCGGACGTGACGATGGCCGGCAAGACCCTGAAGCGTTCGGAGGAGCTGGTCGGGCGTGGCTTCATTTCGCGCAACAAGCTCGATAGCGACCAGACCGGCATGGAAGGCGCGATGGCCGGCATGGCCCAGGCGCAGAGCCGGGTGGCCGAGGCCGAGGCTGGCGTGGCCGCGGCGCGCGCCAAGTTGGATAGCCTGCAGGCGACGCTGAACGACACCTCGCTGAGGGCGCCGATTGCCGGCCGCGTGCTCTACCGCCTGGCCGAGCCGGGCGAGGTGCTGGCGGCGGGTGGCAAGGCGCTGACCCTGGTCGATCTGTCCGACATGTACATGACCCTCTACCTGCCGACCGAGAAGGCCGGGCAGGTGGCGGTTAATAGCGAGGCGCGCATTGTGCTCGACGCCCTGGCCGGGCAGGTGATTCCGGCCAAGGTCAGCTTCGTCGCGGCCAAGGCGCAATTCACGCCGCGCGAGGTGGAAACGCGAACAGAGCGCGAGAAGTTGATGTTCCGCGTCAAGGTCAAGGCCGATCCGGCCTGGCTGGCGGCACATCGCGACCTGGCCAAGGGCGGCATGCCTGGCGTGGCTTATGTGAAGCTCGACGCCAGCGCCGCCTGGCCGGCCAACCTGCAGATAGCCGGGAAGTAAGACGCCATGGACCGCACGCCGGTCGCCCGCCTGCGCCAGGTCAGCCACCGCTACGGCAGCGTGTTGGCGCTGGATGGCATCGATGTCGAGCTGCCGGCCGGCTGTATGGTCGGCCTGATCGGACCGGACGGCGTCGGTAAATCCTCTTTGTTGGCGCTGGTCTCGGGCGCACGGCAGATCCAGACCGGTCAGGTCGATGTACTCGGCGGCGATATCGCCGACCGTCATTTCCGCGCCTCGGTACAGCCGCGCATCGCCTACATGCCGCAGGGGCTGGGCAAGAACCTGTACCCGACGCTGTCGGTGTTCGAGAATGTCGAATTCTTCGGCCGTCTGTTCGGCCAGGGCAAGGCCGAGCGCGAGGCGCGCATCGCCGAACTGCTGGCGGCGACCGGCTTGTCGCCCTTCGCCGAGCGCCCGGCAGCCAAGCTGTCCGGCGGCATGAAGCAGAAGCTCGGCCTGTGCTGCGCGTTGATCCACGATCCCGACCTGCTCATCCTCGACGAGCCGACCACCGGCGTCGATCCGCTATCGCGTCGCCAGTTCTGGGAGCTGATCGACAGCATCCGGGCCCGCCGGCCGGGCATGAGCGTGCTGGTGGCGACGGCCTACATGGAAGAAGCCGAGCGCTTCGACTGGCTGGTGGCGATGGATGACGGCAAGGTGATCGGCACCGGCACCCCGGCCGAACTGCGCGCGCAAACTGGGCAGGCGACGCTGGACGGTGCCTTCATCGAATTGTTGCCGGAAGACAAGCGGCGGGCGCACCAGGAGCTGGTCATTCCGCCCTTTGTCGATAGCGGTCCGGGCTATGCCATCGAAGCAGAGGGGCTGACTCAGCGTTTCGGCGATTTCGTCGCCGTCGATGGCGTCAGTTTCCGGATCGACGAGGGCGAGATCTTCGGCTTCCTCGGCTCGAACGGCTGCGGCAAGACGACGACGATGAAGATGCTGACCGGCCTGCTGCCGCCGACCTCCGGCGAGGCCAGGCTGTTCGGCAAGGCGGTCGACGCCAATGACCTGGAGACGCGCAAGCAGGTCGGCTACATGTCGCAATCCTTCTCGCTCTACGGCGAACTGACGGTGGCGGCCAACCTCGACCTGCACGCCCGGCTGTTCCACCTGCCGGATGCCCGGCGCGGCCCGCGCATTGCCGAGCTGATGGAGCGTTTTGGGCTCAACGAATACGCCGACCATGCCGCCGCCGAGTTGCCGCTCGGCATCCGCCAGCGCCTGTCGCTGGCCGTGGCCGTGGTCCATGAGCCCAAGCTGCTGATCCTCGACGAGCCGACTTCCGGCGTCGACCCGGTGGCGCGCGACGAATTCTGGGAGTTGCTGGTCGAGTTGTCGCGCCAGAAGGGCGTCACCATCTTCATCTCGACCCATTTCATGAACGAGGCCGAGCGCTGCGACCGTATCTCGCTGATGCATGCCGGCAAGGTGCTGGCCAGTGACACGCCGGCGGCGCTGTGCGCGGCGCGCGGCGAAAAAACGCTGGAAGCGGCCTTCATTTCCTACCTGGAAGTGGCGACTAGCGTCGATAAGGCGACTGCTGCGGTGCACGGCGAGAAAACGGCAAAAACCGAATCCGCGGTTCCGTTGGCTACGACTGCATCGACCAACGGCAAGGCCTTCAGCCTGCGCCGCCTGCTTGGCTACGCCTACCGCGAATCGCTCGAATTGCGTCGCGACCCGGTGCGCCTGGCCTTTGCGTTGCTCGGCTCGGTGCTGCTGATGTTCGTGCTCGGCTTCGGCATCTCGATGGACGTCGAGGGCCTGCGCTTCGCCGTGCTCGACCGCGACCAGTCGCCGGAAAGCCGCGCCTACATTCAGAACATGGCCGGCTCGCGCTATTTCATCGAGCGCCCGGCCATTCTCGATGGCGCCGAACTCGACCGGCGCATGAACAACGGCGAACTGTCGCTGGCCATCGAGATACCGGCCGATTTCGGTCGCGACCTGCGGCGTGGCCACTGGCCCGAGGTCGGTCTGTGGGTCGATGGCGCCATGCCTTACCGCGGCGAGACGGCACGCGGCTACGCCGAGGGCATGCACCTGCAATACGTGCAGCAGATCATCAAGGAGGCGACTGGCGTCAGTGCCAGCACCCCGGTCAATATCGTCTCGCGCTACCGCTACAACCAGGACGTGAAGAGCATCTACGCCATGGTGCCGGCGGTCATTCCGCTGCTGCTGATCTTCATCCCGGCCATCCTGATGGCGCTCGGCGTGGTGCGCGAGAAGGAACTCGGCTCGATCACCAACCTCTACGTGACGCCGGTCACCCGGCTGGAGTTCCTGCTCGGCAAGCAGTTGCCCTATGTGGTGGTGGCGATGATCAGCTTCCTGCTGCTGCTCGTGCAGTCGCAGGTGGTCTTCCATGTGCCGATCAAGGGCAACGTATTTGCGCTGTGCCTCGCCGCCTTGCTCTACGTCATCGTCACCACCGGCTTCGGCCTGCTGGTGTCGACCTTCACCAACACCCAGATCGCCGCGCTGTTCGGCACGGCCATCCTGAGCATGCTGCCGACCGTCAGCTTCTCCGGACTGACCAGCCCGGTCAGTTCGCTGGAAGGGGCTGGCTACTGGATCGGCCAGTTCTTCCCGGCCACCTATTTTCTGATTATCAGTCGCGGCATTTTCACCAAGGCGCTCGATTTCGCCGACCTGCTACCGCACTTCTTGGCGCTGGCGGCCTTCATTCCGGTGCTGACGGTGATTTCCGTCGCCCTGCTCAGAAAGCAGGAGCGCTAGCCATGTCGCTCGCCAACATCTACCGCCTCGGCCTTAAGGAACTGAAGAGCCTGCTGGCTGACAAGACTCTGCTGGTGCTGATCTGCTGGGCCTTCTCCGGCGCCATCTACACGGCGGCGACGGCCACCTCGCAGGAACTTCACAACGCCCCGGTGGCGGTGGTGGATGAAGACCAGTCGCCGCTCTCGCGGCGCATCGTCGATGCCTTCTACAAGCCCTATTTCAACCTGCCGCGCCAGATATCGCTGGCCGAACTCGACCGCGGCATGGATCTCGGCACCTACAACTTCACGCTGGTCATCCCGAATAATTTCCAGCACGATGTGCAGGCCGGTCGCCAGCCGGAAATCCAGCTCAATATCGACGCCACGATCATGAGCCAGGCCTTCATCGGCGCCACCTATATCAAGAGCATCGCCCTCGGCGAAGTGAACGAATACCTGAGCGGCACGCGCGACAGCGCAGCCACGCCGATCCGCCTGGCGCCACGCGTGCGCTACAACCCGAACCTGACCGGCGTGTGGTTCGGCGGGGTCATGGAGGTGATCAACAACGTCACCATGCTGACCATCATCCTGGTCGGCGCCGCCTTCATCCGCGAGCGCGAGCACGGCACCATCGAGCACCTGCTGGTCATGCCGCTGACCCCCTTCGAGATCATGATGGCCAAGATCTGGGCCAACGGCCTGGCGGTACTGACCGGCGTCACCTTCGCCTTGAGCGTAGTGGTGCAACTCGTCCTCAAGGTGCCGATAGCCGGTTCGCTGCCGCTCTTCCTGGCCTGCGCCGTCTGTTACCTGTTCGCCGCCGCCTCGATCGGCATCTTCCTCGGCACGCTGGCCCGCTCGATGCCGCAACTCGGTCTCCTGATCATCCTCAGCATCATTCCGCTGATGATGCTGTCCGGCGGCGTGACGCCGCGCGAGAGCATGCCGGAGATGATCCAGAACATCATGCTGGCCACGCCGACCACCTATTTCGTCCGCCTGGCCCAGGCCATCCTCTATCGCGGCGCCGGCTTCGATGTCATCTGGCGCGACCTGCTGAGCATGACGGCGGTGGGGGCGGTATTCTTCGGCGTAGCCCTGGTCCGCTTCCGCAAGGCGGTCACCCAGACCCAGGTCTGAGCCATATCGTCGTTTGTTGATATGAATCATGGGCAGGGGCAGGCGTCATCGGCAAACTGCCTCCGACTTGTTCTTCTTTGGGAAGCGTTTCAAGTCGATATGTTTTTCCTCAGATATATCTTCACGGCGACTGCGGTCGCCGCCTTTTTTGCTTCCGCCCAGGCCGCCGAGCCGGTCGCCAGGCAATACTCCGAAATTTTCTCCGCCGGGGCCGGCAAAGCCATCGGACGTAGCGTCGAGGTGGACGTCGATCTGAGCGGTAGTCCAGGTCTGGCCGAGGAAGAACACGCCGGTCGCATTGAGGTGCTTTACCGCATGGCCTTCAACCAGATCGCCGAAGGCTGGAGTTGGCAGCCGCTGGCCGATCCAGCAGTGGAAGACTATTACCGCTTCAAATTCCTGCCGCTACAGTCGGTCTGGGAAGAGCGGGGCGAGTACCGCAACGAGGACAAGATCGGCGAGCCGCAGGACACCAAGGTGACTTGGCGCTACGACTATTTCCTCGCCTTCGCCAATCTCTACGATTTCTACCCGCGTGTCGTCGACGACGATGCCGGTTTCTCGGCCGATCTGCCGGCGAACCTGGCCGGCCACATCGGCTTGCGTGCCAAGGCTCGCCTGATCGAGCCGGTACTCAGCGAAAGCACCACCTACTGGAAGGCGATTCATGCCCGTCCGGTCGATTTCACGCTGAAGAAGCGCTATCTGGTCGGCCAGCTGGAGGAGGTGGATTTCGTCGATCTGAGCAGCGGCCGCGTGCTTTGTGCGATTCACCGCGGCGAGCACCACTGCTCAAGTCGCTAGTGTCTCACTGGCGAGGACGCGGGCCAGGGCTTCGCGCACCTCGCGGTCGTGGATCGGCTTGGAGATGTAGTCGTTCATGCCGGCGGCCAGGCATAGGTCGCGATCGCCCTGCATGGCATTGGCGGTGAGGGCAATGACCGGTATTTGCCGATTGCGTACCTCGGTCGAGCAGCGCAACTGGCGTGTCGCTTCGAAGCCATCCATGACCGGCATCTGCACATCCATCAACACGACGTCGTAGTCGGCCTGGGCAAGCTTCTCCAGAGCCTTCTGCCCATTTTCGGCCAGATCGACCCGATGCCCCTGACGGGCGAGCAGGCTGGCCGCCACCTTCTGGTTGATCGGATTGTCCTCGACCAGCAGGATGCGAGCGCTCGGCGCCAATTCAGCTTCGTCCAGGCTGTGGCGGGTGATGATCTGGGACGGTTTGTCGCTGCCGCTCAACATGTCGCCCCGCAGTCTGAGCAGACATTGGCGGATGACGTTTTCCTGCAGGGGCTTGGTCAGATAGGCATCGAAACCGGCCATCTGGAAGCGCTCGGCATCGCCGCGCATGGCGGCCGAGGTCAGCATCACGCAACGGGTACTGGCAATGCCCGGGTCGTCATGGACCAAATGGCCCAGGGTTTCGCCGTCCATCTTCGGCATGTTCATGTCGACCAGGGCAATCTCGAACGGGTCGCCGCCAGCCGCCGCTTCGCGCAGGCGCTTCAGGGCATCCAGGCCGTTCGCCACCTGCTCGACGCGGCAGCCCCAGCTGGCGAGCAGGGCGAGCAACAGGCGGCGATTCGTCTCGTGGTCGTCGACGATCAGCACATGGCAACCGTCAAGGCGGCTGGCATCGTCGCCAGGATGTTGGCTGGCACTCGCCTCGGCACGGGCCAAGGGCACGGTGAACCAGAAGGTGGAGCCCTGTCCCGGCAGGCTGTCGACGCCGATCTGGCCTCCCATCATGTCGACCAGACGCTTGCAGATGGATAGCCCCAGTCCGGTGCCGCCGAAGCGGCGGGTGATCGAACTGTCGACCTGCGAGAAGGGATTGAACAGCAATTCGATCTGGTCGGGCGCGATGCCGATCCCGGTATCGCGCACCGCGAAACGCAAGGTGGCCGAGGTGGCGTCTTCGCCGATCAGGGTGATTTCGACGTCGACCTCGCCTTCGCCTGTGAACTTGATGGCATTGCCGATCAGATTGGTCAGGATCTGGCGGATACGTCCGGGATCGCCGCGCAGATTTTCCGGTACGGCCGGGGCCACGCGATAGTTGAAGGCGAGTTGTTTTTCCTGCGCCTTGACGGCAAGCAGCGTGCAAGTCTGGCTGAACATCGCGACCACGTTGAAGTCGATGGTCTCGATATCGAGCTTGCCGGCCTCGATCTTGGAAAAGTCGAGGATATCGTTGATCACCGACAGCAAGGCATTGGCGCTGCCGCGCACGATATCGGCGTATTCGCGCTGCTCGGCATCGAGCTCGGTCGACAGCAGCAGTTCGCTCATGCCAATCACGCCGTTCATCGGGGTGCGGATTTCGTGACTCATGTTGGCCAGGAATTCGCTCTTCGCCCGGTTGGCTGCCTCGGCACGGGCCGAGGCTTCCTGTTGCGCCTGCAGGGCACGGTCGTTGGCGATGCTCAAGGCGAACAGCTCGCCGATTTGTTTCAGCGTCGCGATACGGGCCGGAGTGCGTGGCGGATAGGGATCGGTATAGATGAAGAGCACGCCCAGGCTGGTTTGGCCAACCAATAGCGGCACAATGTAGTTGCCGTGACTGGAGGGCTCCAGGCGCTTAAATTCGTAACGCGGATCGGTCTGGCTGTCGTCGGAAATCAGAATTTCTCCGCTTACGGCAGCCCTGCCGCACAGACAGCGGCCGAGCGGCAGCTGTGGCTCTTCGGTCAGGCAGGAAAGGGGATGGTCGCCATATGCGGTGCACAGCGATAGCGCTTCGCCGCCCGGTATCCGTTGGAAGATGCCAGCCTTGTGCTGCTTTCCCAGCCCGGGAAGTCCGGCCAGAGCGACCAGTGCGTCGTCGAGACGGGCTTTCAGTGGCCGTTCGGTCGCTTGCAGGATATGGGCGATGGCAAATTTGGTTTCCGCAGCACTGCGCGCTTCGTGTTCGGCATCCTCCTGCGCCTTGCGTGCCGTCGCGTCGGTGCCCGACCCGCGATAGCCGACGAATTCGCCGTTCGGACCGAAAACCGGCACGCCGGTCAGGCTGACCCAGATGACCCGATCGTCTGGCAGGCGGAAGTTGTATTCAAAGCGATGGAAGGGGCGGTGGGCTTCGAGATCAGCGATATGGGCGGCCATGCGCGCACGTTCTTCCGGCGTTGCCGTGGCCAGCAGATCCTGCCGCCGCTTGCCGATCAGTGGAGCGCTATCGATACCGAGCAGCGTCGCCATGTTTTCGGTGAGAAAACTGAAGCGTAGCTGGCTATCCATTTCCCAGAACCAGCTGTCGGAACTGGTCGAGAAAAGGTCGCGGAAACGTTGTTCGTTGGCTTCGAGCTTTTCATGGCTGCTGCTCAGGTGCTGTTCGATGCCTGACAGGCGGCGTGCAAGGCCGAGGAAGAGCAGGGCGGCGGTGAGTACGGTGAAAGCGATAGCCAGCCACAGACTGCGAACGCCGACGGCACGGCTGTCGGTGACGTCGCGCAGGATCGCCATGCTGGCGGCCGGACGCTGTTGGTAATCGGGGAGCGCCAGGAATGTGGCGGACCAGATCCGTCCGTCCATTTCGAGGCTGACGACGCTGCGGCGTCCAGTGTTCAGAAAGCTTTCCCAAGCATGGCTCAGGCCGCCGGGCAAGTTGTCGACCGTTTGGGAAAGCAGGGCAAAACCGGCATGGTCATGCCAGTTTCCGCTCAGGCCGAGATTCTTTTTGCCATCGTTGAAACTGGTTTCGCTGGTGTAGCGTTTGGTCACGGCAGTCAGCGATTCGAGGCCGAGAATCTGTTTAACTTGGCTGCCGAACCAGTCGACTTCCATGCCCAGTTCGACGTAGCCGATCAGTTTGTCCTGGTCGCGCCAGGGAACGACATGGCGCAGCGTATAAGTGCCCATGACGCCGAGTTCCAGTCCGGTCGTCGCCTGGCCGCTGCTCTCGGCATTTTTTAGGGTCTGGCGGTCGACGATGTCGCCATATCGCCCAGGGTTGTGTACGCGTAGCAGGATGCTGCGATCAGGCTTGATAAAGTACCAATGGCCGATACCAAAGCTTTGGAGCATGCCTTCGAGCTTTGCTTGCGTACGGGCGAGTAGCGCGTCCCGGTCATCGGTCAGCATGGCCGTTCGCAGATCGGGATCGTCTGTCGTGCGTTGAGCAAACCAGGCCAGTTTGCGCGTGTTCTCGTCGCGCAGGCCTTCCCAGACATTGGCGGCCTCTTGCGCCGCCGTTTCCGTCTGGCGGCTTTCGATGCGGAGCAGATAGGATCTGAAGCTGACGGCAAAAACCACCACCAGCAAGGCCAACACCAAGCCGACCGGACCCAGTATTTTCTGTTTCAGACGAAATTCGGTCGGTCGGGCAGACATGACGATATGGGAAAGAACGAGTTGCTCAGTTTCGAGAGTAGCGTACTTTCCCCGTCAAAATTTTCGATTTTTGTAAGGCCCGAAGGCCTGGGCGCAGCTTAGCGATAGACCAGGACCGGAATCTTCGAGTGGGTCAACACCTTGTTGGTCTCGCTGCCAAGCAACAGGCCGCTGATGCCGCGCCGCCCGTGCGAGGCCATGAAGATCAGGTCGCAACCGGATTTTTCGGCCGCTTCGATGATCGCCTCATAAGGGATGTCGCTGGTTGCCGTGGTCGTGGCGCAGGGAACGCCGCCCTCGGCGCACCATTTTTCGACCTCGCCGAGGTATTCCTTGGCCTGCTCCTCGGCCAGTTCGGCGAATTTCTCCGGCGTGGTCGGGTCGATCAGCGCGCCTTCGCCGAAGTAGGCGATGGGGTATTCCGGTTTGGCGTAGAACACCGTGACGCGGGCGCCGGCTTCCTTGGCGAAGGAAACGGCACGTTGTGCCGTGACGCGGGAAAGTTCGGAACCATCGGTCGGGATGAGAATATGCTTAAACATCGAAAACCTCCTGAAATGGTCTGCTGGCGTTGCATTCCGCCGTTTCAAGGTTCATGCTACGCCAAGTCGGGAGGATTTCAAACATGCGAATCAGTTTCCATGGTGCGGCCGGCGAAGTGACCGGTTCATGCACGCTGGTCGAGACCGGCGATATCCGTTTTCTGGTCGATTGCGGCATGTTCCAGGGCGGTCCCGAGGCGCGGCAAAAGAACATCCGGGCGCTCAATTTCGGCTTCGACGTCAGGAAAATCGACTTTGTCCTGCTGACCCACGCCCACATCGACCATTCAGGCTTGCTGCCGCGGCTGGCCACCCTGGGTTTTCGTGGGCCGATCTACGCCACGCAGGCGAGCATCGATCTGCTCGAAGTGCTTTTGCCGGATAGTGGCCATATCCAGGAAAAGGAAAGCGAGTGGCAAGTGCGCCACCGCCGGCGTACGGGCAAGGACGAGCGCGGCCTGCAGGCACCGCTCTACACGGTGGCGCAGGCGATGAGCAGCTTGAGCCTGTTGCAGCCAGTCCCCTATGGCAAACCGGTGGCGGTTGCCGACACGGTCAGCGTGTGTTTCCGCGATGCCGGCCATATCCTCGGCTCGGCTTCTTTGGAGGTGACCATCAGTGGAGAGGGGCGACCTCGTCATCTGGTCTTCTCGGGCGATCTCGGCATGCCGGATCGGCCGGTTTTGCCCGATCCGGCGCGTGCACCGCAGCAGGCCGACGTTCTGCTGATCGAATCGACCTATGGCGACCGTCTGCACCGCTCGATGCAGGAAACTGAAGACGAAATCGTCGCCGCTTTCGAGCGCACGCGCGCGGCCGGCGGCAACCTGATCATTCCGGCCTTCGCCGTCGGGCGGACGCAGGAAATGCTCTACCTGCTGGCCGATCTGGTGCGACGCAAGCGCATCAGTCCGCTGAAAATCTACGTCGATTCGCCGATGGCCAATACGGCGACGCGCATCACGGCGAGCCACCGCGAATTGCTCGACCCGGAAACGCGGCAGTTGCTCGACTGGCAGCAGGCGCATCCGGACAAGGTCAGTGTCGAATTCGTCGCCGACGTCGAGCGCTCGAAAGCGCTCAACGAGATCCGTAGCGGGGCAGTGATCGTTTCTGCCAGCGGCATGTGCGAGGCCGGGCGCATCAAGTACCACCTGCGCGAAAACCTGCCGCGCAGCGAGTGCACCGTGCTGATCGCCGGTTTTCAGGCGGCTGGGACGCTCGGTCGCCGTCTGGTCGATGGGGCGCGCCTGGTTCATATCTTCGGCCAGCCGGTGCCGGTGCGGGCACGCATCTATACCGTCGGAGGACTGTCGGCGCATGCCGATCAACGCGCCTTGCTCGACTGGCTGCATGGCTTCCGCACAGCGCCGGGCCACACCTTCGTCGTCCATGGCGAGCCGACGGCTTCCGCCAACTTTGCCCAGGCCATCCGCGATGAACTCGGATGGACGGATGTTGACCTACCTCACCCCGGCAGCAGCCTAACGTTGTAATATTTGGCAATTCCCTTCTGTTTTGGAGGCGGCCATGTCTGGCAACGGTTCGGCAAAAAACAACGGTATCGACACCCATCAACCCAGCCCGCTGGAATCGCTGGGCAAGGCGGTCAGTCAGGCGGTCGATCCCTTCGGCGTGACGACCTCCATGCTTGGCGCCCAGATGGCCTGGATGATGCATCCGCAGGAACTGGCGCGGGCCTTGAACGGGCTTTCCGGCGATCTGGTCGAGTTGCAGAGCCACGTCATGCGACGGGCGATGGGCATTCCTTCTGCCGACGTGATCCGCCCGAACGCCGACGATGCACGTTTCTCCGACCCGGTATGGACCGACTCGGCGACCTGGGACATCATCAAGGAGTGGTACCTGGCTTTCACGCACCGGCTCGAAGACATGTATTTCGAAACGCCGGGGCTGTCCGACAAGGAGCGTCGCCGTTCCGCCTTCTGGTTGCGTAAATGGCTGAACATGGTGGCGCCGACCAATTTCTTCTGGCTCAACCCGGTGGCGATGGAGCGCTTCGTCGAAACCAACGGCGAGAGCCTGCAGCGCGGCTGGGAAAATTTCCAGCGCGACGCCAAGGCCAAGAACATCCTGATGGTCGAACCCGATGCCTTCACCGTCGGCAAGGATCTCGGCACGACACCGGGCAAGGTGGTCTTCCGCAACCGCATGCTGGAATTGATCCACTACACGCCGACCACGGAAAAAGTGCGGGCCATGCCCATCGTGATCACGACGCCGTGGATCAACAAGTTCTACATCCTCGACCTGACGGCCAAGAAGAGCCTGGTCAAATATCTGACCGACCAGGGCTTCTCGGTATTCATCACCAGCTGGAAGAATCCGGACGACGAGATGGCCAACGTCCGCTTCGACGACTACCTGCTCGAAGGCGTCAACGAAGCGGTGCGCGTCGCCTGCGAATTCTGCAAGGTGCCGCAGGTGCATCTGGTCGGTTACTGCATCGGCGGCACGCTGGTGTCGACCTATATGGCCTGGGCCAACAAGCGTTTCGGCCCAGACAAGATGCCGGTGGCGCACTGGACGCTGTTCACCACGCTGACCGATTTTGCCCATCCGGGCGATATCGAGGTTTTCATCGACGAGGCGGCGATCGACGCGCTGGAAGAGTCGATGGCCAAGAAGGGCTACCTCGACGGCGCCGAAATGGCGACTTCCTTCCGTATGCTGCGCTCCAACCCGCTGGTCTGGCACTACTGGGTGCACAGCTACCTGCTCGGCGAGCCGCTACCGCCCTTCGACGTGTTGTTCTGGAACATGGACACGACGCGCATGCCGCAGGCCATGCATTCCTTCTACCTGCGCGAGATGTACCTGCACAACAACCTGATCAAGCGCGACAAGCTAAGCATCGCCGGCGAATCGATCGACCTCGACCAGATTGTCCAGCCGCTCTACGCAGTAACCGCCGAGGACGATCACATCGCGCCGTGGAAGCAGTGCTACCGCATCCGCAAGTACATCAACGTGGCGGCGCCGATGCGCTTCGTCCTGTCGACATCCGGCCATATCCTCGGTATCGTCAATCCGCCGGTGAATCCGCCCAAGCGGGCGTACTGGATTGCCGAGCCAGAACGGAACGAGCATTGGGAACACTGGTTCGAGCGGGCCGACAAGAAGCCGGGCACCTGGTGGGAAGACTGGACCGCCTGGCTCGGCGAGCGTACCGGCAATCTGGTGCCGGCCTATGCCGCGGCGAACCGCAAGTTCCCCGCCCTGGCCGATGCGCCGGGCACCTACGTACTGGAAAAATAAGCCCCGGGAAAAGGGGAGAGGAGACCGATGACGACTGCACTGACGACGGCAGCCGGCCAGCCATCGAAGGCCGGGGTCGATCTGTTGCGCATCGTGCGCATCAACGAAGAGATCAAGGCGGTGGTCAATATCGCCTTCAAGATCAACATCATGGCGCTCAATGCCATCTTCCTGGCCAAGCGCGCCGGGACGTTGGCTTTGGGTTTCGGCGTGTTGTCCAACGAACTGCGGGTGTTTTCCCAGGATTTGCGCAACTGCATGGCGACGCTGACCGGCCTGGTTCATCAATGCGTGGGCAATGTTTCGATCATGTTGCAGGGCGGGCGGTATATCCGGCGCCTGCAGGAGGCTGCGACGCTATCGTCGAATGCGCAGTTGGCAGCCATCATTGCGCGGCGCGAGAGCCTGGACCAGGCGCATGCCCAGCAGCTTTCCAGTCTGCGCCGACAATTGAAGCACGCCCTTGAGGATGCCTTCCAGATGGTCGAACTGGGCGGCGTGCTAGCCAAATCGGCCAAGATCGAGGCGGCCTACGGACAGAGCTTTGCCGGCTCGCTGGCGCAGGTGTCGGGTGAGTTCGACGGTGTCGTCGAGGAGATTCGGCACTCGCTCGAATCGCTACGCCATTCGGCCTTTTTCGATAACAAGTAAAAAACGCTTGGAGAAGACAAGTTGAAAACCACCCAGACGATCTTCCAGGACGGAAACCACAAGTGGGTCGCCATCGTGCGCGATCCGGAAAAACCCAACTACCTGATCGATACCAACGAGTACCTGGTGACCAACGGCGGGCGCGGCCTGCTGCTCGATCCGGGTGGTGTCGAGGTCTTTCCGGCGGTTTTCTCGGCCTTGTCGTCGGAGTTCGATCCGTCGGCGCTGACCGGGATTTTTGCTTCGCATCAGGATCCGGACATCTGTTCGTCGCTCGCCCTCTGGCTTGAGTTCAATCCGCAGATGCGTTGCCACGTCAGTTGGCTGTGGCAAAGCTTCATACCTCACTTCGGTGGCAATGCCGAAACCTTTGCGCCGATTCCCGACGAGGGGGGCGAGATTTCGCTGGAGGGGCTGATCCTGCAAGCGGTGCCGGCTCATTACCTGCATTCTTCGGGTAATTTTCACCTCTACGACAAGCTGGCCAAGATCCTGTTCTCGGGCGATGTCGGGGCTGCCTTGTTGCCGCCGGGCATGGACAGCCTGTTCGTCGAGAACTTCGATGAGCACATCAAGCATGCCGAGGGTTTCCATCGTCGCTGGATGGGATCGAACGAAGCCAAGCGCCGCTGGTGCGAACGCGTTTCGCAGTTGGAAATCGACTTGATGTGCCCGCAGCACGGGGCGATCTATCAGGGCGCGGATGTGCAGCGCTTCATCAACTGGTTCGACGAATTGCAGGTCGGCATCGTCGCGGCCTGAACCTGAATGATTTGATGGCAGTCAAGGCGGCAGCGCGGGGCCTGCCGCCAGAATGAAGCCATCCTTAGCCCCGAGTGAACCATGACCAGCATCCGTACCTTCATGACCGACGATCATCGTCGGTGCGACGACTTCTTCGCCGAGGCCGAACAAGGCATCGCCCAGAAAAACCAGGAGGCCGCCAAGGCCGCCTTTCAGCATTTCCAGTCGGCCATGCTGGCGCATTTCGCCACCGAGGAAAAAACCCTGTTTCCGACCTTCGAGGCCAAGACCGGCATGAGCATGGGGCCGACCCAGGTCATGCGCATGGAGCACGTGCAGATGCGCGAGCTGATGGACGCGGCGGCCCAGGCCCTGGCCGATGGCGATGTCGACGAGTATCTCGGTCAGGCGGAAACCCTGTTGATCATGATGCAGCAGCACAACATGAAGGAAGAGAACATCCTTTATCCGATGTGCGACCAGCACCTGTCGGCCGAGCTGGCGCCGCTGCTCGAACGCATTGAAAGCGAGTTGTCCGAAGCATGAGCCACCCGAAGACCCCGCACGTCGTCGACGCGCGCTACATGGAGCCGCCGCAGCCCTTCGTGGCGACGATGGAGATGCTCGACACCCTGCAGCCCGGCGAAAAGATGCTGCTGCTGCTCTACCGCGAGCCGCATCCGCTGTACAAGGTGCTGCGCCAGAACGGCCACGATTACGAGACCGAACTGCTGCCGGACGGCACCTTCGAGATCCTGATCTCGCGCTGAGGCCGGCAGGATGCAGGCGCTGCTCTCCTTCGAAAAGGCACCGCCCTTTGCTGCGCCGCTACGTTTTTTCCTGACTGGACCGTTGTTCGCCGCGCTGGCCGGGCTCATCCTGTTGCTCACCGGCGAGGCCGCTTTCGCCTCGCGCTGGACGCCCGAGGCGCTGGCGCTGACGCATCTGATTACCCTCGGCTTCATGCTGCAGATCATGCTGGGGGCACTGATCCAGATTTTGCCGGTGGTCGCCGGCGCCAACCTGGCCCAGCCCCTGCAGATCGCCCGCCTGGTGCATTTCGGCCTGACTCTGGGCGTGCTCGGCCTGGCCTCGGGTTTTCTGTTCGGTACGCCCTGGCTGTTGCGCTCGGCGGCGGCGCTGCTTGGGGCCAGCGTGCTGGTTTTCCTGGTCGCTGCCGGGATGTCCTTGCGCGGTGTGCCGACCACCAGCCCGACCATCCGGGGGGTCAAGCTGGCCCTGGTCGGTCTGTCCGGCGTGGTCGTGCTTGGTGTGCTGCTGGCGCTGGCCTTGGCCAACGGCTGGGCCTGGCCGCTGATGGTGCTGGCCGACCTGCATGCTGGCTGGGGTTTGGGCGCCTGGGCCGGAACGCTGCTGGCAGCGGTGTCCTATGTGGTGGTGCCGATGTTCCAACTGACGCCGGGCTACCCGGCGCGACCCAGCTGGTGGTTCCCGGTCGCTCTTCTGGTCGGGCTGTTCGGCTGGAGCCTTGGCGTGCTTTTCGATCAAAGTTGGCTGGTGCGCGTTTGTCAGATGCTGGTCGGCGCTGCCGGCATTGCTTTCGCCGTCCTGACCTTGCGCTTGCAGCTCAAGCGCCGGCGGGCCCGGGCCGATGCCACTTACCGTTACTGGCAGTTGGGTTTGGGGGCGAGCATTTTTGCCCTTTTCATGCTGTGCACCGCAGCAGTGTGGCCGGCCGGGCCGGAATACCGCTGGTGGACGCCCTTGTTCGGCGTTCTGTTGCTGGCCGGAGGTTTCGTGCCCTTCATCATCGGCATGCTGTACAAGATCGTGCCTTTCCTGGCTTGGATGCATTTGCAGAGCCTGGGTCAGGGCAAGGTGGCGGCACCGGCGATGAACAAGCTGTTGCCCGATACGGCGACACAGCGCCAGCTATGGGCGTATGCCGCGGCTGTCGCGCTGCTCTTGCTGGCGGTTTTCTGGCCAGAATGGCTGGCCAGGCCGGCCGGTCTGTTCTTTGCCGTGGCCTGTGGCTGGTTGGGGTTCAACCTGCTCACGGCCTACCGGCACTACCGCGCGCATTTGCGCGTGATTGACGAGAAAACTGCCACGGCATGAGTTACTACCTTGCGCTGAAGCATCTGCATGTTACCTGCGTGGTGTTGAGCGGCCTCGGTTTCGTGCTGCGCGCCTACTGGATGCTGATCGGTTCGCCACGCTTGCACAGCCGCCAGGCGCGTATCCTGCCGCATGTCATCGACAGCGCGCTGCTCGGCAGTGCCCTGACCATGGCTTGGCTAAGCGGGCAATATCCGTTCGTCCAGCCGTGGCTGACCGCCAAGTTCTTCGGCCTGCTCGCCTATATCGTGCTCGGCGCCATCGCGCTCAAGCGCGGCCGTACGCCGGCCATCCGCGCCCGGGCCTTCGTTGCGGCGCTGCTGGCTTACGGCTACATCGTCAGCGTCGCGCTGACGCGGCAGCCGCTGCCCTTCTTCTGATCACATCTTGCCGAGCTTGCGGTACAGCGTATTGCGGCTGATGCCGAGGCGGCGGGCGGCGGCCGAGATATTGCCGCCGGCTGCTTCAAGGGCGCGCTGAGCGGCCAGGCGACCGATTTCGTCGAGGCTGTCAGCGTCATCTTCGGCCTTCGCTGAGCGGGCCGGCGTCTCGAACAGTTCATCTGACAGGTGCTGCTCGCCGATCAAGGTTTCATCGTCGTCGAGCAGGGCCACGGCCAGGCGGATGGTGTTGAACAGCTGACGGATGTTGCCGGGCCAGGCGTATTGTTCGATGCGGCGCATGGCGTTCGGCGAGATGCCGACCGGCAGCGCCCGGTTGGCGCTTTCCTCGGTTACCAGGCGGGCGGTCAGGGCACGGATGTCGGTCCGTTCGCGCAGGGCGGGCAGGGTGATGCTCATGCCGTTCAGACGGTAATAGAGGTCCTCGCGGAAATTGCCGCGGGCAACCTCCTCGCGCAGTTTGCGGTGGGTGGCGCAAACGAGGGAAATATCGACCTGCACCGAGCGCGTGCTGCCCAGCGGCGTCACGCTGCGCTCTTGCAGGACGCGCAGCAGGCGGGCCTGCAGGTTGAGCGGCATATCGCCGATTTCGTCGAGGAAGAGGGTGCCGCCATGCGCCTGTTGGATCTTGCCCGGTGCGCCTTCCTTCAGCGCGCCGGTGAAGGCGCCGCCCTGATAGCCGAACAATTCGGACTCGATCAGGGTTTCCGGGATGGAGGCGCAGTTGAGCGCGACGAACGCGCCGTCGCGGCGCGGCCCACTGAGGTGAAAAGCCTTGGCGAACATTTCCTTGCCGGCGCCGGATTCGCCCTGAATGAGTAGCGGAATGTCTCGCCCGAGGATGCGCCGGGCGCGGTCGATGGCGTTTTCCAGCTGCGGATCGCCGGTCAGCAGGTTGTCGAGCGTGGCGGCCGGCGGGCGAGTTGTCATGCTGCGGACGGGGGGCGGCGTATCGATGATGCGGCCGGCGACGGCGATCGGCGGCAGGGTGCCGCGCAGTTGGACCAGGAATGCTTGGCCATTGACCCGGATTTCACCGGGGTTTTGCGGATTCTGCCGGGCGCGGCTGACCAGTCCGGACAGATTGCTTTCGAAAACCATCGAAAAATCGCGGTGCACCGCATCCACGCGGCGAATGCCGAGTAGTTCGAGCCCCTGCCGGTTGATGGCGAGTACCTGGCCGTCGCGCGAAACGGCGGCCAGCCCTTCTTTCGGGCTGCCCAGATAGTCGGCGGCCGGGTGGAAGGCGAGCAGGATGTCCTGCGCGTAGACCGACTCGAACATGCGCTTTTCGACGATGCTCGACGAGAAACGCACCAGCCCGAGCGTGTGGCGCTGGTGGCTGCGATAGTCGCCAGAAATGTCGAGCACGCCGACCAGGTGGCCATCCGGCCCGAAGATCGGGCTGGCGCAGCAGGTCAAGAAGGCGTTGTGGCGCAGGTAGTGCTCGGCGCCGAGAATGGTCACCGGGCTTTCCTCGGAGAGAGCCGTGCCGATGGCGTTGGTTCCGCGCAGGGTTTCGTCCCAGGAGGCACCTGCCAAAAGAGCAACGCGGTCGGCGCGATCGACGAAATCGGGGTCGCCGACGGTTTCCAGCAGCAGCCCGTTGGCGTCGGCCAGGACCACCATGCAGCCGGAGTCGCGAATCTGCTCGTAGACGTGCTCCATGATTGGCCGGCCATGCATCAGCAGGCAACGGTTGCGTTCCTGTTCGGTCTTCAGGGCGAGGCGATCGAGGGGGATCGGACCGGATCTGTCCGGGCCGTCATCGAGGCCGAAGCGCAGGCAGCGCTCCCACGAACGCAGCACGGCCGGGGCGACCATGCCTTCGGGCAGGGGGCGGCCGGCAAAGAATAATTGCCGGGCGATTTCCAGTTGGCTGGCGTGGCTATCCGCCACGGCGCGCGTTTGTCTCATCTCTCCTCCGTGGTGCGATTGCCCGGGAGTTTGTCTTTTAATATCAGAGACGTAAGCTAGCACAGGTCGCGCCTTGCCGTGCGAATAATTTGTATCGGCCATGGCCGGATTCAGACCAGGCCAGCGGCCTGCAATTCGGCCCATTCCTCGTCGGTGAACAGCCGGGAGCGGGTCAGGAAAGCCTTGCCCGTATTGCCCTCCAGGGAAAAGGTGCCGCCGTGGCCATCGATCACGTCGATGATCAGCTGCGTGTGCTTCCAGTATTCGTATTGCGAGGCGCTGATGTAGAAAGGCACGCCGCCGATGTCGCCGAGATGGACGTCGTAGGGGCCGATGGTGAGATCGGTCGGCAGGTAGCAGTTGGCAGCGCTGTTGTCGCAGCAGCCGCCGGACTGGTGGAACATCAATTCGGGGCCGTAGGTCTGTTTCAGCTGCTCGATCAGTTCGAGCGCAGCAGCGGTGGCAGTGACGCGGTGCACCATGGCTTTCTCCGAAAAAACGGGGGCGGTTGCCCGCCCCCCAAGGGGTTTGCCCGTCATCAGGCAAGAGGAGACGCTTAGAAGAAGCCCAGCTTCTGTTCGGCGTAGCTGACCAGCAGGTTC
This sequence comes from Azonexus sp., assembly GCA_041904995.1. Classification (GTDB taxonomy): domain Bacteria; phylum Pseudomonadota; class Gammaproteobacteria; order Burkholderiales; family Rhodocyclaceae; genus Azonexus. The sequence goes on along the minus strand of JAYRMB010000007.1, from coordinate 4,646 downwards.
TTGGTTTGCTGATAGTGGTCGAGCATGACCTTGTGGGTCTCGCGGCCGATACCGGATTCCTTGTAGCCGCCGAAGGCAGCGTGCGCCGGGTAGGCGTGGTAGCAGTTGGTCCATACGCGGCCGGCCTGGATGGCGCGGCCCATGCGGTAGGCGACGTTGCCGTTACGGCTCCAGACGCCGGCGCCGAGGCCGTAGAGCGTGTCGTTGGCGATGGCCAGGGCTTCGGCTTCGTCCTTGAAGGTCGTCACGGCCAGGACCGGCCCGAAGATTTCTTCCTGGAAGATGCGCATCTTGTTGTGGCCCTTGAACAGCGTCGGCTGGATGTAGTAACCGTCGGAGATGTCGCCGCCGAGTTGGGCGCGGTCGCCGCCAATCAGCACTTCGGCGCCTTCTTCCTTGCCCAGCGCCAGGTAGGACTGGATCTTGTTCATCTGTTCCTGCGAGGCCTGCGCGCCCATCATCGTCTCGGTGTCGAGCGGCGAACCCTGCTTGATGGCAGCAACGCGCTTCAGGGCACGTTCCATAAATTTGTCGTAGATCGATTCCTGGATCAAGGCGCGGGACGGGCAGGTGCACACTTCACCCTGGTTGAAAGCGAACAGCACCAGGCCTTCGATGGCCTTGTCGAGGAAACCGTCGTCCTTGTCCATCACATCGGCGAAGAAGATGTTGGGTGACTTGCCGCCCAGCTCCAGCGTGGCCGGGATCAGGTTGTTGGCGGCAGCCTGGGCAATGACGCGGCCGGTAGAGGTGGAGCCGGTGAAGGCGATCTTGGCGATGCGCTTCGAGGTGGCCAGCGGCATGCCGGCTTCGCGGCCAAAGCCGTTGACGATGTTGAGGACGCCCGGCGGCAGCAGGTCGGCGATCAGTTCGACCAGGATCAGGATGGAAATTGGAGTCGATTCGGCCGGCTTCAGCACGACACAGTTGCCGGCGCCGAGGGCCGGGGCCAGCTTCCAGGCGGCCATCAGGATCGGGAAGTTCCAGGGGATGATCTGGCCGACGACACCCAGCGGCTCGTGGATGTGGTAGGCCATGGTGTTCTCGTCGATTTCCGAGATGCCACCTTCCTGCGAGCGCAGGCAGCCGGCGAAGTAGCGGAAGTGGTCGATGGCCAGCGGGATGTCGGCGGCCAGGGTTTCGCGGATCGGCTTGCCGTTGTCGACGGTCTCGGCGTAGGCCAGCAGCTCCAGGTTGGCTTCCAGGCGGTCGGCGATCTTCAGCAGGATGTTGGAGCGGGTCGTCGCGTCGCTCTTGCCCCACTTCGGGAAGGCCGCGTGGGCGGCATCCAGTGCCAGCTCGATATCTTCGGCCGTTGAGCGGGCAGCCTTGGTGTAAGGCTTGCCGTTGATCGGGGTGATCACGTCGAAATACTGGCCCTTGACCGGGGCGACAAATTTGCCGCCGATGAAGTTGTCGTACTGGGACTTGTAGGCGATCTTGGCGCCGGCGGTGCCGGGAGCGGCGTAGAGCATGTTTTGTCTCCTGAATTTTCGATTTGCGAAGAAATGTCGTCGCGGCAACGTTCGGAGGTTTCCGCGATTACGCATCTCATAGCGCATGCTCCATGCCAGACGATGCAAGAATGGTGAATTCGTTTTAAATCAATAAATTGGTTTTCGGGTTGGGGCGCTGGAGTGTTGCGCTAGCTGTATCGTCCTTGAGCAGTTGTTCAAAAACGAAGCAGCTTCGCCGTCGTGTCGAAGAAAAGACAGGCGAAAAAAAGGCAGGCCAGCGGGCCTGCCTTTTGATCCGATGTTCCAGGTTCAGGCGCGGTGATGATTCATCAGCGCCTTCAGGCCGTTAACATCGAGAATGCGGATGTGCTTCTGCTGAACCGCGATGTAGCCTTCTTCCTGGAACTTGGAGAAGGCGCGGGAAACGGTTTCCAGCTTGAGGCCAAGATAGCTGCCGATCTCCTCGCGCGTCATGCGCAGGTAGAACTCGGAGTGCGAGAAGCCACGTGCCGTGAAGCGTTGCGACAGGTTGAGCAGGAAGGCTGCCAGGCGCTCTTCGGCGCGCATGGTGCCGAGCAGCATCATCACGCCATGGTCGCGCACGATCTCGCGGCTCATCACCTTATGGAAGTGATGCTGCAGGGTATGAATTTCGCGCGACAGGCTTTCCAGACGTGAGAACGGAATGGCGCAGATTTCGCTATCTTCGAGGGCGATGGCATTGCAGGTGTGATGCTCGGTACTGATGCCGTCCAGGCCCAGCAACTCTCCGGCCATCTGGAAGCCGGTCACCTGGTCGCGGCCGTCTTCGAGCAACACGTCGGTCTTGAAGAAACCACTGCGAATCGCGTAGATTGCGTCGAAAGCTTCGCCGGCGCGATAGAGATGGTCGCCGCGCTTGACCCGGCGCCGGGTCGAAACCAGATCGTCGAGACGCTCCAGTTCTTCGATGCTCAGGCCGAAAGGCAGGCACAATTCGCGCAGGTTGCAGTTGGAGCAGGCGGTCTTGATGACCGACAGCGATATCTCTTGATGAATCGTGTGTGTTTGCGCCATCAGGAACCTACGTTAGCTTGATCCATGTCAACCGTAAAATCGCGGCATCCCCACATAATCCGACCTAAATTTGGTGGTATGTTTAATGAATTTCGCAACAGAAAACCTCGTCTTCGACCCACAGATCATTCGCCGTTTCGACGTTAACGGTCCCCGTTATACGTCCTACCCAACGGCCGACCGCTTCGTCGAGGCTTTCGACTCGGATGCCGCCAAACTCTGGCTGGGCAAGCGTAACATCGGCGGGATCAGCCGGCCGCTGTCATTATACTTCCACATCCCGTTCTGTAACACCATCTGTTACTACTGTGCCTGCAACAAGATCATCACCAAGGATCACGGGCGCAGCGCCAAGTATCTGAAGTACATCGCCAAGGAACTCGACATGCAGGCGGCGGCGCTGGAAGGCCGCGACGGTGAGCATGAGGTGATCCAGTTGCATTGGGGCGGTGGTACGCCGACCTTCCTGTCGCATTCGGAAATGCGCCAGTTGATGGCCGAAACCCGTAAGCATTTCAAGCTGCTCGATGGTGGCGAATACTCCATCGAAGTCGACCCGCGCAAGGTCGATCGTGAAACCGTGGCATTGCTCGGCGAACTCGGCTTCAACCGGATGAGCGTCGGCGTTCAGGACTTCGACGAGAAGGTTCAGGTTGCAGTCAACCGCGTGCAGAGCGAAGAAGAGACGGCGCTGGTGATCGATGCCGCCCGTCAGAACGGTTTCAAGTCGGTCTCGGTTGACCTGATCTATGGCTTGCCGCATCAGACGGTCATGGGCTTCAACCGGACGCTGGAGCGCGTGCTGGCGATGAACCCGGATCGCTTGTCGATTTACAACTACGCCCACCTGCCCAGCCTGTTCAAGCCGCAGCGCCGGATCAACGATGCCGACCTGCCGAGCGCCGATACCAAGATGCAGATTCTCGCCTTGGCCATCAAGAAGCTGACGGAAGCGGGTTATGTCTATATCGGTATGGACCACTTTGCCAAGCCGGACGACGAACTGGCCGTGGCCCAGCGTCAAGGTCGCCTGCATCGCAATTTTCAGGGGTATTCGACCTATTCCGATTGCGACATGCTGTCCTTTGGCATCTCGTCGATCAGCAAGGTCGGCCCGACCTACTACCAGAACGTCAAGACGGCCGAGGAGTACTACGACCGCATCGACGCTGGCGCCTTGCCGGTTTTCCGCGGCATCGAGCTGACCGCCGACGATATTCTGCGCCGCTCGATCATCCAGGCGCTGATGTGCCATTTCGAGCTCTCCATCGAGAGTATCGAGAGCGCGCATCTGATCAATTTCCGCGAGTACTTCGCCGACGAAATCGCCGATCTGCGCGAGATGGAGCGGGCTGGTTTGCTGAAGATCGATCGCGAGTGGATCACCGTGCTGCCGCCTGGACGCATGCTGGTTCGTGTCATCTCGATGGCTTTCGACCGCTATCTGCGGGCCGACCGCCAGCGCACTCGCTACTCCAAGGTTATCTGATCCGCGTGCGATGAGTCGGAGGGCGCGGTAAACTGCGCCTTTCCTTTATTCGCTTGCTTCATGCCTGATTCCGGCTTCATCGCCCTGTTCCTCGTTGGCCTGCTTGGCGGTACGCATTGCGTCGGCATGTGCGGCGGCATCGTCGGTGCACTGTCGATGGGCGGGCCGGCACGCTGGTCCATGCATTTCGCCTATAACGGCGGACGCATCTTTTCCTACACGTTGGCTGGTGCTCTGGCTGGGGCGCTCGGTGCTGCCACCCTGGGGCTGGAGCAACAGTGGCCGATCCGGCAAGTACTTTTTCTGCTGGCCAACCTGATGTTGATCGCGCTGGGGCTTTACCTGCTCGGCGTGACGCGGGCGCTGGCCTTTACCGAGCGGGCCGGCCAGCATCTGTGGCGCCATCTGCAGCCAATGACCCGACGCTTTTTACCTGCACGGACCGTGGCCCAGGCCTTTCCGCTGGGTCTGTTGTGGGGCTGGCTGCCCTGCGGTCTGGTCTATAGCGCGCTGGCCAGCGCGCTCAGCGCGGGTTCGGCGATGCGGGGTGCTGGGCTGATGCTGGCTTTCGGCCTGGGAACCTTGCCAAATCTTCTGCTGGCGGGCATCGTATTGGCTCGTCTGAACGAATTCGTGCGCCGGCC